>JACQKI010000015.1 GCA_016204645.1 Candidatus Kerfeldbacteria bacterium | reverse complement strand
GGGTAGTCGCCATCGCCCGTAAGCTCGACTGGATTCGCGACAGCAAAGGAAACATTCTGTGGTCTGCGTACAACTTCTTGACCATTGTCCACGGCGGCAACTTAGCCACGGTTTACGGCCACCTCAGCCAGGTGTCGGTCAATGAAGGGGATACGGTCAGGCGGGGACAGGTGATTGGCCGTTCCGGCGCAACCCCAGGCACGGCCGGGGCTGGTCGACTCACGACTGGTCCACACCTGCACTTTGAAGTTCGAGTAAACGGGATTCCTGACGATCCGCTGAAATACCTACCAGTGTTGTAGGGGATAAGGCGCAATCTCAATTTTGTACGATACACAAGTGTCGCACAATATATCTTTTATGTCGCTCGATCTAGGGCTTGGTCGGATGGTACTGGTACTGCCGATAGTACAAGCGTTTCACAATCTCGGTCATGACAACGTAGGACAGCACGAGTCCGGCAATAATCAGCATGACTTGACTGCTCGGCCGCACCAGGTGGAAGGTATGTTGGCCATAGGCTGTAAACGGCAGGCTGACGGTAATCAGCCCAGCCACCACGGTCAGCCAGATCAGACTGAGGCCGGCGCCGCGTGCCTGCTGGATCGGCCGACTGGTTCGCAGGACGAAAATCAACGCCAGCTCGCTGATAATGCTGTAGGTGAACCACAGGGTTTGAATGGTGGTGGGCGCGCTGGTCCGGAAGATTCCAAAGAATATGAAATCGAATAGTGAACTGACCAGGCCGAGCGTCAACGTCAGGAATCCGAGCTCACGCAGGCGGAAGTGCTGCGGTTGTTTTGTCTCGGCCGGGTCAACGCGATCGGTGGCCACCGCGATCAACGGAAAGTCAGTCAGAATGTTGGTCAGGAGAATCTGGACCGGCAGCATTGGCAGAAAGTCGGTGATCAGCGAAATGCCGGCAATCGCGAAGAAGTTTCCAAAGTTCCCGACCAGCGTGTACTTAACGTACTTGAGAATATTGACGTAGATGGTTCGACCCTGCCGAATGCCTTCAATCACCACCTCGAGGCTGCGGTCGAGCAGTACGATATCAGCCGCTTCGCGGGCGACGTCAGCCGCCGAATCGACTACCAGCGCGACCGAAGCCAGCTTGAGCGCCGGGGCGTCGTTAATCCCCTCGCCCAGGAAGCCGACGGTTCGGCCTTGGTGCCGTAAGGCTTGCAGCAGCTGGAACTTGCTCTGCGGCGTCATCCGGGCGAAGACGTGGTACGTTCTGACCGTCTGAGCAGCCTCGGCTTCGGACATCCGTGCCAGCTGCTCGCCCGTAATCACCTCGCGTGACGTACGGATCAGGCCGAGACGCTGAGCGACGGCGCCGGCGACGGTTGGACTGTCGCCGGTCACGATTTTAACCTGCACACCCATCTGTTCGGCTGTGAGCATGGCGCGGCGGCTGGTGGGCTTGAGCGGGTCGCGGAATGTAATCAGCCCGACCAGTTCTAGGCCCTGCTCGAGGCTATCGAGCGGCTCGGTCGGCCGAGCGTCTAAGCGCTTGACCGCAACCGCCAGGACCCGTTCTCCGGCGCGACCCAGTTCCTGCAGGCGTACCGAGAGCGACGCTTGGCTCAGTCGGCCTGACCCGCTGGCGCATGCCGGCAGCACCGTTTCCGGGGCGCCGCGCACGATGTAGCGCAGCTGCCGTCCGGATCGGACCAAGCTCCCGCTCCGCCGCCGTTCGGGGCTGAACGGGACTTGATCGAGGGTAGCTGCATCCGGCGGCGGCAGCCCCTCTTGTTGCGCCAGCACCGTCACTGCCAGGTCAAAGGGATCGCCGATCGACCGAGCCCCGATTTTGACGGAGGGCGGTATCGACTCGAGCCAAGCCGTCAGCAGGGCGGTCCGATCGGTGGCGATTATGGTCGAGACGCTCGGCTTGTTCTCGGTCAGCGTCCCGGTTTTGTCAGTGCACAGCACGTCGATGTGACCCAAATCTTCGATCGCGGTCAGCCGTTTGACCACCACGTGCCGACGGGCCAGCTGCAGAGCGCCCCGGGATAGGGTGATGGTGGTCACGGCCGGCAGCGCCTCGGGCACGACCGAGACGGCCAGGGCCATGGCAAACAGCAGCTGTTCGGCCAGCGAAATGGTTTCACTCTTGGTCAGCAGGTTGATGACGAAGACTGCGGCTAGCGACACCGCCACCACCCTGAGTAGGAAACGGCTCAGGGTTTTCAGGTTTTGCTCAAAGGCGCTGACCCGTTTCGTTTCAGCCACCAACTCGGCAATCGAGCCGAGGACCGTCCGGTAACCGGTGGCGATTACCACTCCCCTGCCCTGGCCAGACCGGATGAACGTTCCGGCAAACAGCAGGTTGGTGGATTGGTGCAGCAGCTCGGTCGGCTGCGGGAGCGGCCCGGCCTGCTTGGGCTGCTGGTCCGACTCGCCGGTCAAAGTCGATTCGTCGACTGACAGCCGGTCGACCGCTAGTAGTCGGAGATCGGCCGGTACCTGATCACCGGGTGCCAGCAGCACTACGTCGCCGCGGACCAGATCCGAACGCTCGACCGTCCGGATTGCGCCGCCATCGCGGACGACCGTCGCGGTTTGACGCAGAAATGCTCGCAGCGCGGCCAGTGACCGCGCAGATCGGAACTCCTGAATGAACCCCAGACAGCCGTTCAGCAGGATGATGCCGATGACGGTAACCAGGTCGCTGGTTTCGCCCAGGACGGCCGCTACCAGCGCGGCCAGCGCCAGTAAGCCGACCAGCGGCGTGGCAAATTGCCTGACTACGATGCCGAACCAAGCTTGCTCGTTCCGGGGTAAGACGTTCGGTCCGTCATGCAGCCGGCGTTCAGCCGCTACCGAACCGGCCAGACCGCCCGGCGACGAATCCAGCAGTCGCACGACGTCGGCGTCGGACGGAGTCTGGAAGCCCTGGTGGTGAAGCGGCACGCCCCCCATGCGGTGTGAAAGGTTACTGGTAAAAGACGCGATCGCCGAAGCGAACGTCGACATACTCGAGCTGACGGCGTTGACTGTCGAGCCGTTCGACCAGCGCAATGCGGAGCTTAGCCAGCTGTGCTTCGAGGTTGAGACTGGAGTCGATCCGCAGCTCCCAGCCCTCCTCCGTTCTGACCACCAGGGTCGGTTCCCGGACGGCCAGTTCGACCAGATTGCAAGTCGCGGATGTGGCGTCGTCGGCCTTGGTAGCGCGGTTGACGTCGGCGGAGCGGTTGGCGTTCTGGTTATTCAGCGACTGGTTGGTGTTGGAAATTATGACTGATCGTTCGGGGCGGGTCGGCTCCGGCAGGCAGCTGACCGGCCAGGTGGAGTAACCGGCGACTGGAACTGCAAACTTCGGCAGCGCATCGTTCAGCGAACGAATGGCGGCCACCAGGGACGGCGGAACGACCGGCTGGCCAATCGAAGTCGGAATGTTGTTACGGTCGAGCACGGTCAGCAGGCCGGGCGGTAGCGGCGTCGGCGCCCGCTCGAGAATCGTGCCGCGGTCGTCGAGCATGAACTGGCGTCCGCTTGACTGCCAAATCAAGTTAGCCTGCCGCTCCCGAATGCGGACCGCCAGGGTGTGGCGGCCGTGGCGTTCGACCGCGATCTCGTCGAGGCTGATCAGCGGCTGGACCGATTGACGCAGGCTGCTAGCGATCGAGTCGGTTGGGGTTAAAAAGACAACCCGTTTCCAGTGCAGCCCGATCCAACCCTGGTTGAGCTGGCGGTTGACCGCGGCCCGGATGCTGGTTGGATCCAGCCGGACTGCGCCGCTGACAGTAACGTCGGTAATCCGAAATCGCGGCGAGAGCAGGACGAACGCGGCTCCCGCCACCGCCAGCAGGCCGGCCGCGATCCACGGCCAGCCTGGTCGGCGGGACTCGATAAATATCGGGTTGCGCTGCAGGGCTGGGGCGGCAAAATCTCGGCGTCGCGATCGGCGAGAAAAAAGCTGGCGCCAGGGATTCAGCATACTCAGGCCGCGGCGTACCGCGGTATGTTGGGTGAAATCCGGCTGACCACTTCGTACCCGATGGTCGACCACTCACGCGCCAGCACGTCGGCCTCCGCTCCCCGGCCGAGCAAGGTGACTTCGGTTCCGGCACTGACCGGCCGTCGGCCGAGGTCGACCATAACCAGGTTCATGCTGACACGTCCGACGATTGGGCACCGACGGCCAGAGATGATGACGTGACTGCGGTTGGATGCCCGCCGGTCGTAGCCGTCGGCGTAGCCGACGGGCAACACGGCAATGGTCGTCGCCCGACGGACGCGGTACGTTCGATCGTAGCCGATAGCAGTGCCGGCCGGGACCGACTTGACTTGCAGCACCCGTGTTTTCCACGTCATGGCTGGTTTCAACCTGACGCGGTCTGCCCGACGGGTGGCTGGCGACGGCCACAGCCCGTACAAGCCGAGGCCCAGCCGAACTAGGTTGGTTGGCGGAATCGGTAAACGCAGGCTGGCCGCGGTGCAGGCTATGTGGACGAGGGGGGCTGAAACTTGGCTGGCGGCTTGGATGAAGTCAGCGCGCTGCTGGCGTGCTAAGCGCAGCGAATTCGATTCCGAGTCAGCGTAGTGTGAAAAGACCCCTTCCAGGTGCAGCCAGCGTTGACGTTTTAGGTAGTTGAGGAGCGGGGCCAAAGCTTCAGGCCGGGTGCCAATTCGGGAAGTGCCGGTGTCGATTTTCAGATGGACGATTGCTTGACGATTGATTCGTTGAGCGGCTTGGGCGGCAGCCTGGGCAGCCGATCGATCCCAGATCACCAGTTGAATCCGACGGCGAATCAGCGTAGGTAGGTTGATCGGTTGCCAAGCGCTTAAGACGAGTAATGGCTTATCTGTTAGCGGTCGAAGTTCGATAGCCTCACTGTCGTAGGCCACACAGAAGCCCCAAACTTGGCTGTGGTTGAGCGTTTTTACGACTAAGCCGTTCCCATGCCCATAGGCGTTGGCTTTAACCACCGGCGCAATTAGGGCTTGGCTATGAAAAAAGCGCTGAAATTGGCCAAAATTACTCAATAGAGCACGACGCGAGACCTCGACCCAGGTACGGTCTGACTTGGTCATTGCTACTGCGGTTTGGAAATCGTCTTTTGGCCGTTCAGGTACGGCTGGAGGACTTTTGGAATGGCAACCGAGCCGTCAGCCTGCTGGTAGTTTTCGATGATCGCGGCTAATGTCCGTCCGATGGCAAAGGCAGTGCCGTTGAGCATGTGGACCAGCTCTTTTTTATCCTCACGCTGGACCTTGATGTTGAGGTCGCGGGACTGGTAATCGGTAGTGGTCGATGTCGAAGCGACTTCAAAGTATCTCCCCTGCCCCGGCATCCACGCATCGATGTCGTATGTCCGGGCACTGGGAAAACCAAGCTCACCGGTGCAAAGTTTAACAACGCGGTATGGAATCTCGAGTCCCTGCCAAAGTCTTTCTTGCAGCGTCAGAAAAAATTCATGTTCCTGATCTGATTTTTCAGGCAGCGTAAACGAAAACATTTCTAGTTTATCAAATTGATGCACTCGTAGAATGCCTTTAGTGTCTTTGCCGTACGATCCAGCTTCACGGCGGAAGCAGGTCGAAAAGCTCAGGTAACGTTTCGGTAAATCGCTTTCAGAAAAAGTTTCATCACGATGCATTGGTCCGATTGACTGTTCAGAAGTGCCGACCAGGTACAGATCATCTTTTTCAAAATGATAGGTTTCCCGCTCCCCTCCTCCGGCTAAGTAACCCATGGCTTGCATGTTGTCTGCTTTGATGAGCACTGGCGGTACGATCATGGTAAAACGTTCTGGGAGGACGATATCCTGCGCGTAATGAATGAGCGCGAACTCAAGCTCCGCTGCCGCCCCGATCAGATAGCCGAATCGAGAACCGGATACTTTGGCCGCTCGTTCAACATCGATGATTCCAAGTTTCTCAGCGATAGTCAGATAATCTTTTGGTAGCTTGAGCTTCGGTTTCTTGCCCTGCTCACGAATTGTTTTGTTATCAGACGCGTCTTTTCCGATCGGTACATCGTCTTTCGGTAGGTTAGGAATCTGCAAAGCGATCATTGCATCTGCAGTTTCAGCACTGACTATCTGGGTTTTAAGCTCTTTGATTTCGTTCGAAACTACCCGGAGTTCTTGGACTTTCTGCGCTCGCTCCTGGCCTTTGAGCGTTGGAATCAGCTTGCTTCCGGCATTGAGTAAGGCCTGTTTTTGCTCTAAGGGTTTTCGATTGGGAACCGATGCCAACTTTTTTAGCGCAGCTTCAACCTGCTGGAGCGCAAATCCACCGCGGTTTTTCGCGGCTCGGCGATACGTATCAGGGTTCTTTTGAAGATCTTTAACGTCAATCATAGGTACTGTTGGATGTAGGGAATCAATTCGATAATCGCTCGTTTGCGATGGTTAACTCGATTATGCTCCTCGGGCGTTAGTTGATCGAAAAACTTACGTAAATCCGGTAGGAAAAATATCGAGCGAAAGGGGTAGCCAGGGCTAATCGGCAAATCGCTGTGGCGAATTAATCCGTCGAGCCAGACTTCTTTTTGGAAATTGCGGTCCTGGTTGATGCGCAGCGTGATGACAGTCTTCAATTTGGCCGTGCGTTTCGGTTCCGGCACATCGCGGAGTTGATCGAGAATCCAGTCGCGTAGCGCTTGATCATTCAAACGTTTCCCGTCGATGACTCGTGAGTGCACCCCTGGCCGACCGCCCAGCGCATCGATTTCTAGCCCCCCATCATCGGCCAGTACCGGTAGGCCGGATCGTTGCCAGAAAAAGTTGGCTTTAAGGAGCGAGTTTTCAGCGAAGGTTTCTCCGTCCTCGACCGGTTCTTCAGTGATGCCCAGGTCGTCGGGCGTAACCAGCTCTGATACCCGTGATTCTAGCACGGCTTTGATTTCGCGGAACTTGCCCGGGTTGCGTGTAGCAATCAGCAGCTTCGACATGCTCACAGCCCGAGTTGTTCATGAATGCCTTGGAGTGCTTGGAGGACGGTTTGGAAGTGCTGGTCGCGCGGGATGCCGAGTGTGGTAATCCCCGCTTCGATTTCCTGGCGGTTGACTTTGGCGGCGAAGTCCTTGCGTTTGAGCTTTTTTTCGATACTCTCAACAGTTACCTCGGTTAGTTTTTTATGGGGAGTCATCAGGGCGACCGCTACCATGAAACCGCTAATTTCATCGCTCGCAAACAGCGCCCTTTCCATTGATGTTTCAGGTCGAACGCCAGTCGCTGGGGCGTGAGCGAGAATGGCGTGACGAATATTCAACGGCACACCGCGTTGTTCGAGGATTGACTGACCTTTCAGCGGATGATCTTCAAGTGTCGGATGAATCTCCCAATCAAAGTCGTGCAGCAAACCAACAATCCCCCACTCGTCTGGATCGCCGCCAAATTTCCCGGCGTAAGCGCGCATAGCGGCTTCAACCGCTAGCATGTGCTTTTTCAGATTCGGATTCTTAACGAATTCGTCAAGGATGGCTAGGGCGTCGGCGCGGGTCATCCCGATAGAAAGTCAGCATATAAAGCGTTCATAAGGATTTTTTAGGTCCAGTCATTCATGCAGAGGTCTTTCTAACGGGATCATGGTTTTTCTGGTTTTAGTGTGGGGAAAAGAATGACATCTTTGAGTGCTTTCTGGTTAGTCAGGATGGCGGTCATGCGATCGATGCCGACGCCCAATCCCGAAGTCGGCGGCATGCCGTACTCGAGCGAACGAATGTAGCTCTCATCAATTCGCTGAGCTTGATCATCGCCTTTCGCCCGGAGTTTTTCCTGAGCTTCAAAACGCTGACGCTGATCATCAGGATCGTTCAGCTCGCTGAAGGCATTCGCCAGCTCGGTGCCGCCGACCAGCAGCTGGAAGCGTTCAACGTACTTTGGGTTGTCAGCCTTCTTTTTGGCCAGCGGCGAAAGCTCGGTCGGGTGATCCATCAAGAATCCGGGCGCGATGAATTTCGGTCGAACGTGCGTTTTAAATATTTCGTCGAGCATCAGCGCCCGGCCAGTACCGTCGGGCAGGTCAGTGCCGATGGCTCGACCCAGTTTCAGCAGCTCCTGATCGCTGACGGTATCGATGTCGATCTTGGTCATGTGCAGCAAGGCCTGGCGATAAGTAAACCGCGGAAACGGCTTGCTGATCTTAAACAACTTCTGCCCAATCTTGATTTCAGGTTTACCATTGACGGCGGAGGCTACCGCTATCAGTAAGTCCTCAGTCAGATCCATCATCCATGCATAGTCGGTGTACGCAGCGTAGCACTCCATCATGGTGAACTCGGGATTATGGTCGTGGTCAATGCCTTCGTTGCGAAAGTTTCGGCCGATTTCGAAGACGCGGCCGAAGCCGCCGACGATCAGGCGCTTGAGGTAGAGCTCAGGTGCGATGCGCAGGTAGAGGTCGGTGTCGAGGGCATGGTGGTGGGTTACGAACGGTCGGGCCGTGGCGCCGCCGGGGATGGATTGGAGCATCGGTGTTTCGACTTCGACGAACTCGCGTTCAACCAAGAACCGGCGGACCGTGCGCAAGACGGCCCCCCGTTTGAGGAAGATGTCTTTAACGACCGGGTTAGTCAGGATGTCGAGTTCTCGGAAGCGGTACCGAGTTTCAATATCGGCCAGACCGTGCCAATCAGACGGCAGTGGACGCAATGCTTTGGCTAACCACGCTAACTTGGTAGCATCAACGGTTTTCTCGCCGCGCTTGGTGACGAAGGTGGTGCCAGCTATTTCTAAAAAATCACCCAGGTCGATTAATTTGACCGAGTCGGAAAAATCGGGCAGTAGTTTTTTCTGCAGAAAGACTTGCAGCGATCCAGTTTCATCTTCTAATTTAAGAAATGCAGAACCGCCTTGGATTCGGCTGGCGCGCACGCGTCCGGCAATGACCACAGGCTGCTTATCTTTCCAGTCATCAAGCAGCTGGTGAATTTGGTGTGTCCGTTTGACGCGGGCCGGGTATACTTCGACACCGGTACCTTGAAGTTTCGCCAGCTTATCGCGACGAGCTTGCTCCTGGTCACTGAATGTCCGCATGCCAGTAGTATACGCGCCAACTCGGCCGGCGGCAATCGGCTGGCTTAGGCGATACCGACGATTTGGAAACTACGTTTTCCGGCCGGGGCCTCGATCATGACTGAATCGCCGACTCGCCTACCGAGGAAGGCTTGGCCGAGCGGCGATTCGTTGGAGATGCGTCCGTTCTTCGGGTCTGCTTCGTTCGAACCGACGATGGCGTAAGTTACGGCCGGACCGTTTTCGGGCTTAGCTTTGACCTTCGAGCCCACTCGAACTTGTTCGGCGTTTCTTTCCTGCTGGATGATGACCGCGTTTTTGACGACCGCTTCGAGTTCGGCGATTCGACCCTCGACAAAGGCTTGCTCGTTTTTTGCCTCGACGTACTCAGCGTTTTCTGAAAGATCACCGAGTTCCTTAGCTTCCTGGATACGCTGGGCAATTTCCCGGCGCTTGATCGTTTTCAGGTGCTTGAGTTCTTGGCGGAGTTTTTCTAGACCATCGGCCGTAATAAAGGTCTGTCGTTCAGTCATACAACGGGTGGGTACTGGTTAAAGTTTAGGTTTGTTCGGTGCGCCTCCAGGGTACGCCGGATTTTTTTGGCTGTCAAGCTAGCTTTACCGAGTGTTGGCATAGTACGCAGACAACGCTCGTTCTGCGATTGGCAGAGCAGTAGCATGACCCTCTCCCCCGCTTTCGACGATGACGGTTACGACGATCTCCGGACGGTCGAACGGGGCGAAGGCCGTCAGCCAGGCGTGAGTTTTTCCCTCGCTGCCGAACTGCGCAGTTCCCGTTTTGGCGGCGACTGCCACGGGCAGGTCGCCGAGTGCTTGGGCGCTGCCGCTGGTTACGGCTTGCCGCATTCCCGCCCGGACGGGAACCAAGAATCGGTCCTCGACCGTGCGGTTGAGAATTCGCGGCTCTACCGTCGACAGCGTTTGTCCGTCGGTGGCCAGTACCGACCGGACGAGGTGCGGCTGGTAGAGCGTTCCGCCGTTGGCTACGGCCATGGTGAAAGCTGCGACCTGGAGCGGCGTGACGTTGATGAAACCTTGACCGATCGATAAGTTGTACGTGTCGCCGACGTACCAGCGGGGCGATGATGGCTGGCTGCGCCAGGTCCGGTCCGGTAGAAATCCGGCGGCCTCGCCCGGCAGGTCGAGGCCGAGTGTTCGTCCCAGACCGAAGCGGGTTAAGTAGTTGACGATCCGCTCAACGCCCAGGCCAACGAACTCTTCGAAACCGCCGCCGATTAGGTAAAAGAAGGTGTTGACTGATTCGGACAGGGCCGTCCTGACGTCGACGGATCCGTGCCCGCCCGCTTTCCAGTCGGGGAAGAAGTTCGGCCCAACTTTGATGCCGCCGACGCTCTGGATTGTGGTGCGTTCGTTTATCACGCCCTCGGCCAGCGCAGCCGCGGCGATCACCGGCTTGATGCTCGAGCCCGACGGGTACGAGCCGCTGACGGCACGGAAGAACAGCGGATGGCGCTGATCTTCGAAAATGGCTCGAAATACGCTTTCGTCTCCGCCTTGGGTGAACAGATTGGGATCAAACGACGGCTGCGAGACCAACGCTAAAATTTCTCCGTTGCGCGGGTCGAGCGCAACGGCTGCGGCTCCGGAAACATGCATCCGGCGGATGGTCTGTTCGAGGGCTTGGTTGAGTACGTCTTGGAGCTGGCCGTCGACGGTCAACACCAAGTTGTGACCGGGCGTAGCCTGACGGCTAGCGATGACCGACAGTTCCTTGTTCAGGTGGTCGCGTTCGACTTCGCGCACGCCGTCGACTCCGCGTAGCGTTGGGTCGTAGGCAAGTTCAATTCCCATCCGACCAACCTGCGAGAGCGAGGTGACGTCGTTCCGGTTCGCCAGCTCGTCGCCCGTCGGTTTTCCCAAGTAGCCGAGCAGGTGGGCAGCCGAGTTGTCGCGGTAGGCGCGGGTGCTGACCGCCTCGATTGAGATCCCCGGGATTCTGGCGAACACGGTGGATAGCCGGAGCGCGTCTTCGTAGGGTACGTGTTCGGCGAGGATGATTGGTTGGATTGAACTGGGGGACGCTGCGGCGAGCGATGCTCGGATGGATTGGCTGGTAAGTTGAGGGTACGCGGCGGCCAGCACATCGGCCACGTTGGTCCGCTGAGAAGGATCGCGCGGCAGGTCAGCTGGCGTCGCGTACAGAGTAAAGGAGGGTTGGTTTGACAGCAGCGCCGTCCGGTGGCGGTCATAGATGATTCCGCGCGGCGCCTGCACGACCTCCAGCCGGATACGGTTTTGCTCGGACGAGGTTCGGTAGTCGTCACCGTGAGCCAGCTGGAGGTAGGCCACGCGCAGGAGCAGCACCAGTAAACCGACAAACATGATCGCTCCGGCCGTTCTGAAGTTTAAGGTCGGAGTCGAAAGTCGACCAGCCGCCGCACCGGAAGCTAGGTAGTCCTCGAGGTCTACCCCGCGACGATCGCGGCGGACGAGCAGCGGCTGTCGGTCGGCCGAGAGCGGTACCGGCGTGAAGGGGTTTGTGGTGCGACTAAAATTCATGAGCGGTCAAGCTGGAGTAACGACGGCCGAACAGGCGGATCATCCAGTAGACGAGCACAGCCAGAGCCATCGTTCGAAAGGCATCGGTAACCGTCACGGCCACCCAGCTGCTCGTCGGCGAGACGCTGAGTGCGCGAGGATCGATCAGGCGACCGAGGTGGCTGTTGACCATGACCAGCAGTGATGCCAGGATGCTCCCGATGCCGGTCAGCGATAGCAGCGCCAGCAACGAGCGGTTGGTAATTTTGGTTCGGAATACCCAGCGGGTAACCACCACGGTTGTAACGTAGGCAAACACGTACGCGCCGAACGGTCCGGCCGAGAACAGGTCCATCACTACTCCCCCGACTGCCGCGCTCCGGAGCGCCAGCCAGGTGTCGCCCAGCAGTAGGATTAGCAAGAGAGCAGGCAGGAACAGGCTGGGTTTCAGGAGCAGCGGTTGCAGGTGCGGGGTGACGAACAGGCTGGCCAGCAGGGCCACGACTAAGATTCCGATCAGGATGAATCGGGGCATGCTACTGATTGGTGGTCAGGATGGTAATCACGTCGAGACGGTTAGATTGGAAGAGCGGACGCAGGGAGGCCGACTGGAACAGCGCACCGGTTTGCCGATCGACTCGCTCGACTTCGCCCAGCACCAACCCGCGCGGGACTCCGCTGTCCACCCCGGAGGTCACGATGATATCTCCAGCTTCAATGTGTTCTGACTGGGAAATCAGCCCCATGCTCAGCGACAGACCACGCGCGCCGGAGACTAACCCCTGCGTGGTGGTAGACTGCAGGCTGACACCGGCGAAGCTGCTACGGTTGTCGGTACTCAGCAGGATCCGTGAGATGTCGTCGGTGACCGCGATAACTCGTCCGATGATAACGCCGCCGGCTACGATCGCAGGGGCATCGATTTGGATACCGGCTCGGGTACCGCGGTCGACCGTCACAAACTCGGAGGTCGGATCGCCGCTCCGGGCAACCAGCCGAGCTGCGACTCCTTCGAACTGACGCGTTTTTAGAAATCGCTCTTGTTCATCCGCTTCGACAGCTGCCTCGAGCGCGGATTGCAGCTGGGCATTCTCTACGTTCAGTTCGGCGATCCGCTGTTCCAGGATGGCCATCCGGGCGGACGTTTCACTGGACCGGGTTTCGGCTACGGGGCTCAACCATCCTGTCGTCCAACGGCCGATCGGCAGTAACGTTTGCACTGCCAAGCGTTCGAGGGGCCGAAGGACGCCCAGGTAGTGCAGCAGTACGATTGCGACGAGCGTACTGCCAATCGTCAAGATTGTCCGGCGTTGTGGAGGACCGGCTGCCAACGTCACCTCGGCGCGGAAACTTCGTTGGCTGACAGCAGCAGTACGCTGCGCAAGTTGTCGAGGTCGTCGAGGACAATTCCGGTTCCGCGGACGACTGCGGTCAGCGGATCATCGACGACGTGGACCGGGATGTGGGTTTCGCTCTGAATGGCCTGCGCAAAGCCCCGCAGCAGCCCACCGCCGCCGCTGAGTACGATGCCGCGGGAGTAGATATCAGCCACCAGCTCTGGCGGTGTCGCCTCGATTGTCGACTTGATGTTGTCGATGATCAGGTTTATCGAGCGCTGCATGGCTTCGCGCAGGTGGCCGGTGGCGATGGTCACTTCCTTGGGAAGTCCGGTCAGCAGGTCGCGGCCACGCATCGGCGCCTCGAGCTGCTCGACCTGGTCCGTCACCCCGCCGATTTTTATTTTGAGCTCCTCGGCGGTTCGCTCTCCGAGCAAGACGTTGAAGTGCTCACGCGCATACTGGATGATGTTTTGATCGAGCTCGTTTCCGGCAACGCGCAGCGACCGCCAGCTGACGATGCCACCCAAGCTGATGACTGCAATCTCGGTCGTTCCGCCGCCCATGTCCACCACCATGTTACCGGAGGCGTCCTGAATCGGCAGCCGGGCTCCGATAGCAGCGGCCATCGGCTCTTCGATTAAAAAAACTTCGCGGGCGCCGGCGTGGAGGGTCGCGTCTTCGACTGCTTTGCGTTCGACTTCGGTTACGCCGAGCGGAATGCCGATGACTACCCGCGGCCGGCTGAGGAACGAGAGCACTTCGCGGTGGACCCGGTCGATGAAGTGCCGGAGCATTCGTTCAGTCACCTCGAAGTCGGAAATCACGCCGCTCATCAGCGGCCGGATGGCGACGATGTGGCTGGGTGTCTTCCCAACCATCAGCCGCGCTTCTTCGCCGACCGCTAAGATTTGATCGGTCCGCGTATTAACCGCCACGACCGAGGGCTCGTTGATGACGATTCCTTTGTCTTTAATGTAGACCAAGGTGTTTTTAGTACCGAGGTCGATGCCCATGTCGCGCGAGAAACGTCCGAGCAGTTTTCCGAACACTTAGCCTCCGAAAATCTGCCGGACGTTTTCGACCAGCTTATCCCCTAAGCCCAGTCGCTGTACGTCTCGTAAGCTGACCAACAGTACTAAGGCGATCAAGACGTAGAATCCGATGGCGTGAATCAGCGACTCAACTCGGTAGTCGATGGCCTTCCGGCGGACCGATTCGATGATGACGAACAGTGCCCGCCCGCCGTCCAGGGCAGGCAACGGGAAAAAATTGATGACCGCCAAGGTGACCGACAGCAAGGCGGTAAACTGGATGAGGTACGGCCACCCCAGCTCGAGGGCTTGACCGGTCAAGACCACCACCCCGACCGGACCGGACAGATCTGGACTGACAGTCCGTTCGACAACTAAGTCGCGCAGCAGGTGGCCGAACGAAACGAAGATGTCGCCGGTTATGCGGACCGTTGTAGTCAAGCCGTACCAGATAGATTGCGGAAACGGGTAGGTCAGGGTTCCGACGTCGAGGATGCCCACTCCGATTCGGTAATCGCCGTTCGGGCTTTGAGCCGGACTGAGCGTGAGCGTCCGTTGACGTTGACCGCGCTGAACCGACAGGGTAATCGGCGAACCGGCGTTTTCGCGCTGAAGCTCTTTCAGTTCGCGTGAGCTAGTCAGCGGTCGGTCGTTGAAGGCGACGATCGAGTCGCCGACGCGCAAGCCGCCGTGGGCGGCTGGCCCGCCGTCTTCCAGGCTGACGATTTGCGGTCGGACATCTTTCAGGGGTGCGCTGCCTGGAGCGGTATCGCTGACCGAGGGTAAACCTACCGTAAAACCGGCGGTGAAGAGCACGGCGCTGAGCAGGTAGTTCATCAGGACGCCGGCGGCTAAAATGCCGAACCGACGTGGCCGCGACTGAGCCGCGAAACTGTCTGGATCCAGACTGGTTCCCGGCGTTTCGCCCTTCAGTCGCACGAAGCCGCCGAATGGTATCCAGTTCAGGGAGTAGACGGTTCCCCTGCGTCGAAGGCCGAATATCCGCGGCGGAAAGCCAAAACCGAATTCTTCCACGGTTACCCCTAATCGCCGGGCGGTCATGAAGTGCCCGAGCTCGTGGACGAACACCAGCAGCGAGACAACGACGATGAAAATGATAAAGGTGAGCAGCATGGGCGATTAGACTGTCAGCAGTTCTTGCTCTTTCTGCTGGCCTAAGGCTTGGATCTGCTGCATGTAGCTGTCGACGTGCTTCTGGAGGGTTTTTTGCTGCGCGAACAGCTGGTCTTCGGAGAGCTGCCCTGCCTGCTTGGCTTGGCGCAGCGCGTGCTGCTGGTCTTCTCTGATTTTGCGGACGGCCACTCGGGCGGCTTCGAGCTTGGAGTTTAGGATCTTGAGGTACTCTCTCCGTCGCTCTTCCGTCAAGGGTGGTACGCTGAGCCGGATGACGGTACCGTCGTTGACCGGCGCCATACCCAGGGCAGCCTGCTGGAGCGCCCGTTCAATGTCTTTTAGGACGTTTTTGTCCCACGGCTGGATGACGATGGTTCGAGCGTCGGCAGACGAGGTGCTGGCCAGTTGCGGCAGCGGTACGGTGGCGCCGTAGGCTTCGACCGAAACGTTTTCGACCAGGCTGGGATTGGCCCGGCCCGTTCGGACGCTGACGAGTTCCTGGCGGAGGTGGTCAATCGCGGCTTCGAAGAGGGCAGCAGTCATACGCCTACTTTTTTGGCTTGATAGTACCGACGAAGAGCTGGTCAGGCCGATCGGGGTTGAGGGTCAGCGCGGTTAGCAGCCGGCCGGTCGAAACGGTGATTTTAGCGTCCCAGCTGGCGCCGCCGTCGATCGATTTACGGAGTCGGTTGCCGACTAGGACGTACATGGTGGCTTCGTTCGCAGGGTTGACGGCAACGGCCTGGATCGGCTGACTGCCGAATGGTACTAGGGTGTTGATCGGCTGCCACGAAGCGCCGCCGTCGCGCGTCACCAGCAGGCCGTAGCCCGACGCCAGGTACAGCGTATCTGACCGGCCGGTGACGGTGGCCACCGAAGAGATGCTGGTGGATCCCGGGAACGGCTGCAGGCTCTGTTTCATCGACTGCCAGCTGGCGCCGCCGTCAGTCGAGCGGAACAGGCCGCTGGCACGAGTCAGGGCGTAGACGGTTGTCCCGTTGGCTGGGGGGAAGAGCAGCCGGTTGATGTGGTCGACCGTCGTCAGGCTCGACAGCAGCTGCCAGGTATTGCCGTAATCGCGGCTGAGCAGCACGTCGCCGCGGTTGGTGGCCGCCAGCAGAACGCTCGAGTCGGTCGGCTGGATGGCCAAGTCGGTGATGGTGCGATCCGGCTTCGACTCAACGTAGATCGGTTTCCAGGTGGCGCCGCCGTCGCCGCTCTTGGTTATCACTCCGCCGCTGGCCGCGTACAGAATAGACGGGGCGGATGGGTCGATTGCCAGGGCCACGTAGGTTCCAGCGCCCAAGCCCGTTGTAACCCACCGGTCACCGCTGTCGTCAGAACGGTACAGTCCGGCCCCGCGGGTTCCGAGGTAGACCGTAGCGCTGGTCACCGGGTCGATCCGAATGAACTCGATGTCAAGGTGGTCAATTCGAATTGGCTTTCCCTTGGCGGTGGTGCCAGCGTTGGCGACGGCATTCCAGGTGGTCCCGCCGTCATCAGACCGGAACACGCCGCCGTCCAACGGGCCGCCGGTTCGAAAGCTGATGGAACACCCTTGGGCAGTCATGACCAGACCGGCAACCAACGCCAGTAGTGCCTGCGGTACTCTCATACCAGTCGTGGCAAGTGCAAGACGAGTGACTCGATATTCAGGCGAGTATTAGCTGTGCCGTTGAGTCGTTGCCGAACCGCCAGCAAGCGGTCGGCGGTTTCGGCGAAGGAGCTGGGGGTCAGGCGGCGGGCGATGTCGTGCAGCTGTTCGTGCCGCGGCCCGCGGTCAGACAGTCCAGCCGAAATCCGGAGTAGCCGTCCGATCAACGACTGCCACCGTTCGAGCAATCCGATCAGCCGGCTCGGTTCTTGGTAGTCGTCGACGACGTCAGCCGCCATGGTCAACCGTTCGTGCAGCGGAGCTCGCCATACGGAGATCAGCACATCCGAATCGGCCAGAAACTGTTCGTAGGCTGCTGGCAGGGTTGCTAGGTAGCGGGCAATTCCAGGCCGCCCGTCGCTCAGGACGGCGATGGCCCCGGCTCGGGTGGAGTCGAGTCCGTCTCGGATCAGCTGCGCCTTGAGCGTTTCAACCGGGACAGGCGCGACCGTGACAACGGCACAGCGCGAAACAACGGTCGGCGGCAGCGCTCGTAGGCTCGAAGCGGTCAGGATGAACATGCCGGCGCCGCTCGGTTCCTCGAGAGACTTGAGCAGCGCGTTGGCCGCTTCTTCGGTTAGCTGTTCGGCTTGGTCAATCACCGTAACTCGTCGCTGGGAAACGGTTGGACGTCGGTCGAGCGTCGAGAGCAGCGCTCGGATGTGCTCGACTGTAGTCGGCTGTTCGCGTTCGCCGACCACGGTCACGTCCGGATGCCGGTTAAGGGCGAACATTGCGCATGATTCGCAATCGCCGCAGGCCTGACCGTTGCTCGGACGATGACAGACCGCGGCGTTGGCCATGACCCGAGCCAGCCACGTCTTACCGACCCCACGCGGGCCGACAATCAGGTAGGCGTGGGAGCGGCGCCGGCCGTTGAGCAACTGGCGTAGGTACTCGGCCGATCGAGGGTTGACGGGTATGCCCGACTGGTGGTCAGTCGTCGGATGCGCCGAAGCGGCCACGGCTCGTGACCGGGCGGCGGCCGCCTTCGGCCGGCTGGATTTTGCGCGCATGTTAGTCACGGTACAGCGTCGCATACTCTACCACGGTTGCGTGTTTCATGCAACCCTCTGTTCGGTCACCGGCGCTGGCCGACCCGTTCGAGTATAGCCAGTGTCGCTTGAGCGACGCGGGACCAGCTGAACAGGGCGAGGCGTTGCCGGGCCCGCGTCAGCAGCGCTCGACGAAGTTGGTTGTCGCTGGCTAGGTCGATCAGCGCGCGGGCAGCTCCGTCAGTGTCATCGGGAGCGACCGCGATTGCGGCGCTGCCTGCAACTTCGGGTAAGGCCGAACCCGAAGCGACTATCACCGGCGTATCGACCGCGAAGGCTTCGAGTACCGGTAGGCCAAAACCTTCGTAGCGAGAGATGAATACCAGAGCGGTTGCGCCAGCTAGCAGCGGAACGTACACGTGGCGGGGCTGCCAGCCAAGCCGGTAAACCGCTGCGTCCAGTCGGTGCATCCGAATCAGGCGCTCGGCTTCACCCCAGCCTAACCCCGGGTTTCCGATCAATACCAGCTGGAGCGTCGGTAGCGTTCGCCGCGCACGCGCCAAGGCGTTGATAACGCCGGTAATGTTCTTTTTTCTTTCCAGTCGGCCGACGAAGATGGCGTATGGCCTGGCAATCCGAAAACGAGCGACGGCGCTGTCTATGGCCGGAGGCGGCGGGCGCTGGAACTCCGTCCGGTCAAAACCGAGGTGGACGACGCTGATTCGCGCAGCATCAGTTCCGTAGCAGCTGATGATTTCAGACTTAGTAAACTGTGAAACTGTGATCACGTGGGCCGCTTTCGAGGCTGCCAGGCGGGCAGACCATCGGTGGTAGTCGAGCTCGCTGTTGCCGTACCGACCGAGCGTCAGCAGCCGAATGACTAACCCGAGCAGTCGTCCCGTCAGGCCTGGACGTCCGATCGGCCGGCGACCGTACAGTTCGGGGAACCGCTCGAAGCCGACGTCGTGGAGGGTAGTGACCGTGCTGCGCGGGTGGATGATCGGAATGGTGTGAGCCGGCACGAACAGTAGGTCGGGCGGACGCCGCAGCATCTCCAAGGATAAGCGAAGCTGGCT
The DNA here is from genome assembly GCA_016204645.1 of Candidatus Kerfeldbacteria bacterium. GTDB lineage: Bacteria > Patescibacteriota > Patescibacteriia > SBBC01 > SBBC01 > JACQPY01. The sequence continues at coordinate 13,286 of JACQKI010000015.1, read as the reverse complement.
CCACAGCAACCGAAATGGCCAGCCCAAAATCCGGTAGGTGACGTTCGGCCCGAGCTGCCGGAGGTCGTCGATCGGCTGTTCCGTTAGGTACAAAACGTACCGATTGGATCGGTCGATAGCCGTCAGGGCGCGTATCAGGTGGAAGGCGTACCACTCAGTTCCGGTTCGTTCCCGAACGTTGGCGCGTGATGCATCGATCCCGATGACCATACTTACTTTGCCGACAGGATGCTGCGCTTGTACGACTCGAGGTTGTCGAGGGCGATGCCGGTGCCACGGGCGACGCACAGCAGCGGATCATCAGCCACGTAGGCCGGCACTCCGGTGGCTTGCGTCAGCAGTTGATCGATGTGCCTGAGCTGAGCCGATCCTCCGGACAAAACCATACCTTTGTCGATGACGTCGGCCGACAGCTCGGGCGGCGTTTCCTGGAGCACGAGCTTGACGGCCTGGATGATGCCGCCCAGCTCGTCTTGGATGGCCTCGGTAACGTCGTCCGACACGACGCTAATGGTTTTCGGCAAGCCGCTGACCACGTCGCGGCCGCGGATTTCCACGGTCAGTTTCTTATCCAATGGCACGGCCGAGCCAATGTTAATCTTCAGTTCCTCGGCAGTTCGCTCACCGATGGCCAAGCCGTACTTCTTGCGGATGTACTCTTGGATGGCGGCATCCAGCTTGTTGCCGCCGATCCGCACGCTGGTGTTGGCGACGATGCCGCCGAGGCTGATGACCGCGATTTCGCTGGTGCCGCCGCCGATGTCGATGATCATGTGGCCGGATGCCGAACCGATGGGGATGTTCGCGCCGATGGCGGCGGCGATTGGTTCCTTGATGATGTAGGCGGCTTTCGCGCCGGCGGCGATGGTTGCATCGATTACGGCCCGTCGTTCGGTTGAGGTGATGCCGGCCGGCACAGCGATCATGACCTCCGGCCGGAACAGTCGAATTCCGCCGGTGGCCTTGTTGATGAAGTAACGGAGCATCGCTTCGGTAGTCCGGTAGTCGGCGATCACGCCGTCTTTGAGCGGCCGAGTGGCGACGATTGAGTCAGGTGTCCGGCCGAGCATTTCTTTCGCTTCGTTGCCGACGGCTAAGATCTTCCGATCGGCAACCGATAGAGCCACCACCGACGGTTCGTTCAGCACAATGCCTCGTCCGGGGAGGTGGACGAGCGTGTAGGTGGTACCGAGGTCGATGCCGATGCGCTTGATGAACACGGTTACTTAAAGGTTACGGTCAGCTGTCGGTCGGTTCGGAGATCGGATGCAACCGACACTCGACTATGACCGGATTGTTCCGCGCTGTCAACTCCACTGACCAGCTCGACGTTCCTTGAAAATTCTAGACTGGCGGAAAGCCGGTGGGCAATCGTGCCCGGTTGCTTCTGGACGTACAGCTGGTACTGTCCCCGGTTGAGGGACTCAACGACCGCCGCCGGCAGCCGGTAACTGAACGAAAGCGATTTGGTTTCTCCGGGCTCGATTGAGATGAATGCACCGAATACGGTCCGGTTGAGGTCCTGCCCGACGTCGACGGTGCCGACCCCGCCGCCTCGAATTTTGTCGTTGCGCATGGCGCCGTCAGCGCTGATCAGGGTGCTGCCGTTCGGGACGTACAGCCGCGCGTAGGTACGGTACCGCGTCGTGGTCCGAGTAAAGGCGCCGCGGTTGGTGTAGCTGATAGTTACCGTGGCGGTCGCCTGGTCGCGTTCAACCGTAAGTTCGTAGTTGATCGAGCGGTCGACCACCTGGTCGGTTTTGAGACTGGCTAGGTTTGCATCGACCACGTAGAACCCGTCGATCGACGCCGGGCGCACTTCCCCGCCCCAGTTCTGTCCGAGGATCTGTTCCTGCAGCGATGCGTCGCCAGCGTACAGCAGCATGTGCTTTTCTTCCAGGGCGGTCGTCAATGCTACGATCATTTCTTGCCAGCGGCGCTGCGGCAGGGCCAGCAGACGGTTGAGCAAGGTTTTTGACATTTCCCCGATCAGTTCCTTACGCTCGGCCAGCGGCTGCAGCCGGTCGACCAGGTTGTCCGGCGTAAAGGTGATGCCGTCGACCGTGATGTCACCGCTGATTGTCAGCAGCGAGCTGACAAAGGTCGGCGTGACCGCTATCACGCCGTCGAAGCTGCGCTGTGGGCCGTTTTCGAGGCGATAAAACTCGAGGGCCTTTTGGGCGGAGGTTGGAAAGTCGGGCGACCAGTTGGCGTCGCGAAAAAACCACTGCGTAGCATTGTTGTACCGTCGGAGCGGAGCCGGCGGCTCGATGAACAGGCTGTCGGCGACCGGCTTGTCGAGGGTGTAAACATCGTTGGTGGTAAACGACGTAATCTCTCCGGACGAGACCTTCAGGATGCCGTACGTACCGATGAAGCCGCCGGTTGGCCGGAGTTCTGAGTTGTTTTGGAGCAGGAGCAGGTACGTCTTCGGGTCAGGGAATCCGGCCACGGCCGGGATGATTCGGGTGGCTGGAATGAGCTGCTCGGCGACCTGTTCCAAGAACGGCACCTGCTCTTCGAGCGGAGCAATCGCGGACCGCAGCGGGGGGAACAGCCCGTTTCGCGGCATGTCGTGGAACCGCTCGGCTGCTCGTTGGACGTGCTGCCTGACCCGCTCCAGCTGCGGCCCCGAGGTCGCAATCCGCTCCAGGATCGCTCGCTTGTCCGCCGGGGTCAGCTGGGCCAAGCTGACGCTGCCGCGCCCGGCTTTCAGTGGTCCAAAAATTGAGTCGCCGGCAGCGGTGCCATCCTGCATGGCCCCGACCAGCAGTCGAGCTACGTCGGTCAGCACCTCGACCGCGGTAACCTGGGTGCCGATGATGGGGAGCGGGCGCAGCGCGGCGAGCTTGTCGACAGCGCGGTCAGTCGCGGCCAGCTCGCGCGCTGCTTGCTCGGTGGCGTCCAAGGCGGCGGAAAAGTCCTGCTTGGAGAGCGCCTGCTGAGCTGTGGTCAGGAACTCGCGGGCAGATCGGCCGTGCTCGATCGCGGCTTGCACCGGCGCTAGAATGGCCGCAGTAAAAACCGACAGCGCCAGAACTAATCCGATGACCCGGGCGGCTACCGGATGGCAGGCCGCCCAGGCGATCAGTCGACCGCGCCAGCCCGACCGACGCTTGAGCTTTGGGATGAGTTTCATGGTCAGGCTACCAACTGCGGATTCGGGATTCTCCAGTACTTTTGGAAGTACTTGAAGCCGCTCTGAATGTGAATACGGGTTAGCTTCTGGAACACGCCTTTCAACCCGGGATTTTCAGCCGACATCCGCTGGTGGTAGTGAACCAGCTGGACCGACGGGAGGTAGACGACGCGCCAATGTTTTTCCCAGAATCTCCGGCACCAGTCAACATCCTCGAAGTACATGAAGAATCGTTCGTCCATTGGCCCGACGTGGTCGACCGCCGATCGTCGAACTAGCATACACGAGCCCAGGACCCATTCGACTGGTCGTTCGGCGCGGTGGTCCCAATCCACCATCAGGTACGCGCGGAGCTGCCGGCGGGCAAACGGCAGCTGGCCGATCGGCGTCCGGCGCAAAATCGGAGTGGTCAACTTGGGAAATAGAAGACACGACATCTGAACCGAGCCGTCCGGGTTGAGCAGCTTGGGGGCTACCATCCCGACTTGTGAATGGGCATCGAGGTAGGCGACTAATGACTCGAGGCTGCCGGCGAAGATTGCCATATCCGGATTGAGGATCAGCACGTACCGGCCAGACGAGGCTCGCAGTCCGAGGTTGACACCGACCGCAAAGCCGCGGTTGACGGTTTGGGCCAAGAGCTGAACATCCGGAAAGTGTTCTCGCACCATGTCGACGCTCCCGTCGTTTGAGGCATTGTCAATCACGATGATTTCGTAAGTCAGTCTCGGGTTAGCCGAACGGATGCCTTTTAGGCACTGCCGCAAGAAACCGGGTTCTTTGTAGTTAACGATGATGACCGACAGGTCAAGGTTCATGGGCTGATCAGGCGACGCATGCTGGATGCGCTCAGGCGACGGCGCTCGGTAACCACCCGGCGTTTGCGGAGCATGCGGGGAGCGAGCCGGAGCGCGTCGACCAAGCCGCGTAGGGTCGACCACTCGCGGACCGCCGCGAACAGGAACTTTCGCAGCTCGTACCAGGCGATGAAGGGCAGGTGCGGCAGCAGCGTACCGATGGTTTCGTTCTTGATGAGCATGAGCAGATGGTTTCGATACGAAAGGTAGCGGAGCGTTGGCGACCGACGGGAGCGCGTGGCTACCAGCTTCGTCAGGCGGTCTTGGTGGTGATCCAACGTCCGGTAGTGGTAGGCTCGGGCAGCCGGAACGTAGCGACTCCCCCAGCCTGCCCAGCGCAGCCGCCAGGCCACGTCGACGTCTTCTTTATAGGCGAAGAAATCTTCATCAAAGTACTCTCGCCCAAAGGCTACGTCGTTCAGCGCCTGTCGGCGGTACAGGGCTAATACGCCGGGCGCTCCGAAGACGTCGATGGGTTGGTCAACCTGACCGCGGTCATCGGACCCTTCAGCTCGGTTGAGGGCTTGCCGTGACCGACGTACGACCATGCCGGCAGCGTCAATCGTAGCAGAGCGAACTGGTTCTCTCAAGTCGTCCGAGGTGTGCGAGAAGCGTCGGATTTTTGGAGTAACGCTGCCGAGCCGGAGATCACGCTCGAGCGCGTCAACCAACGCTGCGAGGCAACTTGGTTCCAGGATCACGTCAGGGTTGGTGACCAGCACCGCTTGGCTGCGGCTGAGGTTGATCGCCTGGTTGTGGGCTCGGGCAAACCCTAGGTTGCGGGTCTGCCGCAGGACGTGGATACCTGGCCAGTCCGCTAAGCCGTCGAGGGTGCCGTCAGTCGAGTTATTATCAATCACGATAATCCGCTCGGGCTGGTGCGTTTGCGATTCGAGGCTCCGCCGGAGAGCCGGAAGAAAGGACTGGCTGTTCCAGGTAACGATGTGGACGGAAACGGTCATGGGCGGTGGCCGACCGCCGGCAGTCGGGCGATCGCGGCGAATGCGAGCAGCACGAAGCCGATGCCGAGCGGATGATTGAGGTACGGGGTTGTCAGGTGAACGCCCAGCAGCGCAACCAAGCCCACAGCCAGTCCGAACGTCAACGGATTGATCGAGCGGACTAGCTGCCTAAGGGTAGTGGCCAGCAAGCCGAGGTAGACCAGCAATCCGACCAGGCCGACCTTTAGCGCCAGGTCGAGGTACGCCAATTCAAAAGCGTAGGTGGTGTAGATTCCCTGGGAAGGCAACTGCGTTTGGCGCGGGTCTTGGCTCCGGTAGGTGACGGCCGTCCCAAAACCCGATCCGAACAGCGGGTGCTGCTCGATAGCCGGCAGTAATGCCCTGAACTGCTGCTGCCGGCTGGAGACCGCGGCTTCCCCGCTGATGGTGGTGAGCCGTTCGCGGATCGCATCGCCGCGGCCGGGTGCGCCGGGCAACGGGTACGGGTACGGAAAGTTGAGCGCCCAGGAGTTGAGCGTGTAGGCTGCGAACAGAACCAACGCGCTGGCTACGCCTACCGAAACCCACTCTCGAGTCGCCCAATGGTAGCGACGCCAGACAACAACCCCCGCTCCCACGACCGCCAGCGAACCGCCGAGCCAGAAGCTGCGCGAGAGTGAGACCATGACCGATGCCAAAGCCAGGGTAACTGGAACCAGCAGCCACCGCGGCCACCGGTCGCTCGGCCGGATGCGCGGCAGCAGCCACGGCGTTAGCAGCGCCACGGCCAGCAAACCGTACACCTGGCTCTGGAAGAAGACCCGGTAGGTTCCTCCGAAAATCGGCGCGATTTCGCCGACGCCGGTATTGCGGATCCACCGGTAGACTGCGACCAGTCCGTCGATCCGCCAGTGTACAAAGATGCCCAGGACTACCAAGCTCTTCAATCCCAGCACGACCGCAGCTGCCGCCACTACGGCCAGCAGCTTAGTCACGAATCGCGGCCAGTCGAGCTTCGGCCAGGCCAAGACGAGTACCAGCAGGTAAAACAGGAAGGCGTTGGCGTCGAAGAAGATGTCGCGTGGGTGGTTACCGCGAATCAATCCGATCACCACCCCGAGCGCTACCACCGCTGCCAGTGCTACCAGCCAGCGGCTGAGCACAGCCGGCAGCAGCGGCCGTACGCGGCCAGCTGCGGACTTCACCAGCCAGATCAATCCGACGATGACAAACAGGGCGTGCCGAATCGAAACCGTCACCTGGCCGACCTCGAGACTGTACAAGTACCCTTTACCGCCCACGAACAGCTCAGCCAGCAGCACGAGTAAGCCGTTGTCCAGTGAGCGCCAGGTAATCACGGCCGCGCCGAACGCGATCAGGCAAAACGCGACTAGCCCCACGGTTGGTTGCAGGAAGCCCGTGAACGACAGGACTTCGCTCAGGCAGTAGACTCCGGCGATGCTCCAGACCAACCGCGGTTTCGGCAGCTGGAAATTCATACCGGCACTCGACTGATGACGTTCCAGTGCCAAAATAGTTTGCTGATGCCGGGCAGGCGCTCCAAGCCAGCGTCGACGTCCGCCAACCGATGGTCGAGCCAGGCCCAGGGATGCAGCTGCCGACGCAGCAGCCGCTGGAGTAGCCGGACGCTCGAATCGTAGCATTCGCTCAGCAGCTTGGCAGGCGAGACCTCCTGGATTTCAAGATCGGCTCGCCGAAATAGCTCCCGGAGTTGCGGTTCAGTGTACCCTTCGGTCGAATCGTCGGCGACGGAGTTGTACATCCGGTACTGGCGGCGTCGGATGTACCGCTTGAGCGGCCCTAGCCAGCGGTAGAGCGTTCGGTACGGCCAGGCCTGCGGCTCGACCCCGAAGATGACGAGGCCGCCCGGCTTGGTGACGCGCCGCATCTCTAAGAGCGCGGACAGTTGGTTGGGAAAGTGGTGGAAGGAAGCGGCGACGAAGGTCGCGTCGAACACCCGGTCGGAAAACGGCAGGTGCTCGGCGTCCGACACGGCTAAGCGCAGACGGCCTTCAAGGCCGACCTGCCTGACCAACGACTGGGCCTGGACGACCGCGTCCGGCGAAATATCGAGCGCGGTGGCCGATTGCCCGGCCGCGGCAATTTCCACGCCGTCGACCCGCGTACCGCAGGCAACTTCGAGGACTGCCGAGCCGAGCGGCAGCTCCATCATCGGCTGTTTGAAACGGTTGTGGAAACGCGATGACCGGCTGGCGATCGATCGGTTGGTGGCCGAAGCCGACAGCTCGTCGTGGAAGTGCTGCTCGGATTCTTTAAAGCTGTCCATGAACCGCGGGTGGAGGAGCTGCGGAATCCCGTGACGGACAGGGTACGTGGCACGACACGACCGGCAGGTCATGGCGAGCTGGTGCGTTGAGAGTGGCTGGTGGCAGTTCGGGCAGTGGAACGGCGGATGCGGCATTAGTAGTCCCGTACGGCTTGGGGTTTCCGGAGCCGGAACACGTCTATCAGCAGTCCGCTGCCGGCGCTGACGGCCAAGGCCGGGAGTAAGCCGAGCTCGGCCAGCAGGCCAAAATGTTTCCGGCAGTAGTGGCGGATGCTCTGACGTAGCAGACGCTGCTTGAATCGGCTCGGCTGCGGCCGGAAGCTCGCTCCTCGGACGTGTATGGCCGTTGCAGCCGGCGTGTACAGCGTCAGCCAGCCGCGCTGCCTGGCTCGCCGGCAAAAATCGACCCCTCAAACCAAATAAAAAAACCTTCGTCGAAGCTTCCGACTGCGTACAGCGTCTGGGGACGGATCATGAAGCACGAGCCCATCACTTGATCGACCATCTGCTCCCGGTCATAGTCTGTATCTGTGGCGTGGTAGCGACGACTCAGTCCGGGAACAAAGTTTGGGAGCTTAGCCAGAGTCAACGCTAAGTCGATCCAACGGGGGAAGCGTTTTACTGAAGGCTGGTGCGTCCCGTCAGGGTAGCGGAGCTTCGGTCCGACGATGCCGGCGTTCGGGTGAGCGATCAGGCGGTCGTACAAGATGGCTAAGGTGTCCGGTTGAACGGTCAGATCCGGGTTGATGAGCACGACTGTTTCGCTGGCTCGGGCCAGGCCCTGGTTGACGGCCGCTGCAAATCCGCGGTTGCTCGAGTTCCGAATCAGCTCGGCGTCGGGGTATGCACGCTGGACCACAGCCGCGACGTCGAAGGCTGAATCGTTGTCGACCACGATTGTCTTCAGTCCAACCCCGGTCGAGGCCCGCAGGCTGGCGAGGCACCGCTGGAGCTCGTCCGGCGTGTTGAAGCTGACCACGATGGCGGTGATGCTAGGCCGCACGGCTGCGCTCAAGAAAGAATTGACGGATGACGTCGTCGATCGGTTCTTCTTCAATGGTGATGTCGTCAATCGGCAGCTGCTGGAGCATGGCGGCTGCGCGCTTGGTCGACTCGGTCCGAGGCACGCGCAAGCTGGCGGTCAAGCCCGACACCTCAATCACGTCGCCGAACGATGCCAGCGTTCGGCGTTCAACCGACCGGGTGAAGGTCATGTTGACGATTTTGTAATCGTGGAACTTGCTGACTAAACCGGACAACGGCCCATCGTAGAAAATCGCGCCCTGGTCGATGATGATCACCCGCTTGGCAAGTGCCGCGACGTCTTCCATGTAGTGGGAGGTCAGCATAATCGTAGTCTGCTTGCGGTCGTTGTAGGATTTGATGAATTCGCGCATCTTCTGCTGCGAGACGACGTCCAGCCCGATCGTCGGCTCGTCCAGGAACAAGACCTTCGGCCGGTGCAGGAGCGCGGCTGTCAGCTCGGCTTTCATGCGCTGGCCGAGACTTAGCTTCCGGACTTGGACGTCGAGCACGTCTTTGAGGTCGAGCAGCTCGGTCAGCTCGTCGAGCGCAACCCGAAACTGCTGGTCAGGGATTTCGTATATTTCCTTATTCAGCAGGAACGACTCGTGCGCTGGCAGATCCCACCACAGCTGGTTTTTCTGGCCCATCACGATTGAGAACTGCTTCTGGTAGGCTGCCTGGCGCTCCCAGGGTACGAAACCCAGCACCGTTGCCTGCCCGCCAGACGGGTACAAAATTCCAGCCAGCATTTTCAACGTGGTAGTTTTGCCGGCGCCGTTCGGACCCAGAAATCCCACCAGCTCCCCTTCCTCGACGCTGAAGCTGATGCCCTTGACCGCCTCGGTGGTCAGCGACTCACGCTTGAACAGCGAGCGGATGGAGTTGACCAAACCCGGCGCCTTCTTGTGGTAGGTGTAAGTTTTTCGGAGGTTTTGAACGTCGATGATCGACATACGCGAGACTGTAGTATAGCGTACTTAACGGTTCAAGACGACGCTGACGAGTACCGGCGAAGGCCGACGTTCCAGAGCCAGCGCGTCAAAACGAGGAGCATAACTGCTAACCCGAGGTTATAGAGGATTGCAGCCGGGCCGATTCGACCGAGAAAAAATTCAGCCGGAAAAGCGACAATGGTCAGGATCGGCACGACCACTGTGAATAGTATCCGTACGCCGCCCTCGTAGATTTGCCGTGGGTAACGGGTAAAGTCGAACAGGCTGTTCCACAACTCTTGAATCTCTTCGATCTGGGTCAACCAGAAGGCCAGCAACGAGATAGCGAACCAGATTCCGTAGACGATGACCGCCCCTAGTAAAACCAGCGTGGTATAACCCAGCCCGGCTCCGAACGTGATCGGGACGTCAAGCCGGCTAACTGCAAACGCGACCACGATTAGGGCGGCCGCGATGTTAAACAGGTCAGCCACCGCGGTGTATCGCAGCGTCATGATGAATTGCGTGTCAACCGGTTTGGTCAGCAGCACGTCGAGACGACCTTGGTTGACGTACTCTGAAACCCGGGCAAAGTTTCGGTAGAATAAGGCATGCGTCAGGTAGGTGATGAGCATGAACGTGCCGAGCAGGAGCAAGGCTTCGGCGTACGACCAGCCGCGAACCGTGGCGACCGAGCCGTACAGGGCCGAGAAAAAGACTATCGTGATCGCATCTTGCAGTAACTCGCTCAACAGCAGGACGATGAAACCCGAGCGGAATTCGATTTCACGGATCAAGCTGGTGCTCACGAATCGTCTGAAAAGTTTTAGGTAGCGGCGCATGGTTTAATTTCCGAAGGCCACGAAGCGGCGCAAGCCATGGCGCCACATCCAACGGGTTAACAGGAACAGCCCGACTACCCAGGCGCTGGCCATGGTAAATCCGAGAATCACGTCGTTGGTCGGCAGTCGGCCGAGGTAGAGCTCAACTGGAAATGAAGCGATGTAGCGGAACGGTAGCAGCTCAAAGATGGCCTGAATGTAGGTGGGGAAAAAACTGAATGGCAGTACTGCGCCGACCAGCAGGTCAAGGGCGGTTTCTTTAAAGTACTGGAAGTAGCGGGCTTCAAGGATCCAGAACGACAGTAGCCCGAGGGCCATGCCGAACAAGAATTGCAGGGCAAAGGCAATCGGTAGCGTGGCGATGACGGCCAACCAGCGCCAGCCCTCGGGGGGTGCCATCAGGTGTGACCAAACCAACACCACTACCACACCGGTAAAGGGCAGCGTGATGAGCGTGCCAAAGGTCCGAAAAGCCAGCCGGCTGGTAAGGTAGTAGCCGAAGTATGACATTGGCTGGACCAGGTACTTGGCCAGCGTGCCTTCGCGGATGTTCTCCATGACCCCATACTCGGGTGAAGCCCAGGTCAAGCGGCCGAAGACCGTAGCTACGACCGCGTACGTCAGCAATGCCTCGTAGCTGAAACCGGCGGCTTCAGCCCGGTCTTGGAAAATGGACGTCCACAAGAAGTAGTACGCTAGCAATGGCAAAAAGTTCAGGGCGATGTAGAACCAGAACGCCCCGCGCCAGGTTATGCTCTGCTGCAGCGCAGTCCGAAAAATCGCGACGTACTTTCGCACCGTACTACTCTACCCTACTTTCCGACTGGCAGCAAGAGCTGACGACTGGGTGCTCAACTTCGGCTCGGGTTTTTATCGCCGCTTTGGCCGGCTCCAGGTAGGACCGCGGCAAAAGCTCGACCTACCGATTGGCCATGCATGACGGCTTGCGACGTCGCTCGCAGAATTGGGAAGGCTGCAAGCTCACCCACCAGCGCGATCAGGTGCGGAAAGGAAGCGATTGATTCGGCTTCACGGTCAAGGCTGCCGTCTTGACCGAGCCGTTCGCCAGCCCGGCGGTTGCGGGACAGTGGACTACTGCTGGTAGTCATGAAGTCGCCGACGCCAGCTGGGCCGTTAATGGTGGACGTGGGTAACCTTAGGTGCTGGCCGACTGCCAGCATTTCCTGCAAGGCCCGCTGCCGAAAATTTTGGCACTCGCCCGGCTGGCAGCCGACGCCGTAGCTGATGCCGACGGCCAGCGCATAGACGTTCTTTAGGACTCCGGCCAGGCTGACCGCGCGTGGGTCGCCTGATGGCTCGAGCAGCAGCTCAGTCCCGTCGAACAAGTAGACCAGTTTGAGATAGATCGTAGGGTCGTGTGTGCCGACGACCGCAATCCCCTGCCGTCCGGCAACCAGTTCCTCGGCCAGCATCGGACCGCCGACCAGGGCGAACGGCTGGGTTGGTACGACCGTCGCGAAGACCTGATCAACGGTCTGACCGCTGGTATGCTCAATACCTTTGGCAAAGCTGACCAACACGGTTGATGACCGAAGTGCGGGTTTGAGCGTTTCCAACAGCTGGCGCAGAGCAAAAGATGGAATGCACAACAGAATCACTTCGGCTTGCTGCGCTAATTGATGAATCGATGTCCAGCCCGGGACATTGATGCGGGTTCGATTCCAAATTAAGACGGCTGCCCGGGACCGGCCGTGGTCAATCAAGCGGTGCAAGGCTCGGCCCAGCCGGCCGTAGCCGACAATACCGACACCGAGTACTTGACCAGGCTTATCCCGTTCATCCATGGAATCAGTATAGCAAATGACGCGATCAAATTCGTGTGCTAAACTGAAACTATGGATCCGCTAACCAATCTGGCAACTTTTGGTGGCGGGTGCTTTTGGTGCACCGAAGCTATTTTCAAACAGCTCCATGGCGTTTCAAACGTCACCTCTGGATACGCTGGTGGGAACATACCGAACCCGACCTACGAGCAGGTGTGTAGCCACGCCACCGGCCACGCTGAGGTGATTCAGCTAACGTTCGACCCAGCTGTTATCTCGTACGAACAGCTGCTGGAAGTTTTCTTCCTGACCCATGACCCAACGCAGATCGACCGGCAAGGCAACGATGTCGGTGAGCAGTACCGGTCAGTGATTTTCTATCACGACGAGATCCAGCAGAAAACCGCCACCGCGGTCAAAGGCCGAATTGAGGCTGCAGGCGTATTCGATGATCAAATTGCAACTGCGATTGTTCCGCTGGAAACGTTCTACCCGGCCGAGAAGTACCACCAAGATTATTTTGCAAAAAACCCGAACCAGCCGTACTGCCAGGCAATCATCAGTCCTAAATTAGCTACGCTCAGAAAAAAGTTCTCGGCTTTACTAAAATCGTAGACACACGGATTTTGCCAGCCGGTCGTTGAGAGCTGATTCTTTTTCGCGCTTGGCGATGCGCTAGGAACTAGCCGAGGAATAGCGTCGCAATCCGCGACGCCACAGCATCCGGGCCAGCAGTGCAAACACCAAAACCGAAAGCGCCACACCTGCTAAGGTGGTTGGTTCAATCAAATGGTTGAGGGCTGAAGCCGGGAGCGTACCGACTGTAATGAACGGTAGGATGTAGGTGAATAAGAATCCCTGCGAAGATCCCAAGGCGTCGGTCGGGTAACGGCCAGTCCGGAAGAGCTGCTCGTAGAGACGACCGAGTCCGGTCTGGCTGATTGACCAAAACGATATGGCCGCCACGATCGTGCTCAGGCCGAAGGTAAAGACAATGGCCAACAGGCCGGAGAGTACAAAGAGCGTAGAACTGGCGACCGTTAGGTGCACCGTGCCCGTCGCCAGGAGGTAGGCCCAGAGTACGCCAACCGGCAAGGTCGAGATGGTATCCATCAAATCGACGACTCGGAAGGCGACGTGCGGCAAGACTGGAATCGGCTTGGTTAAGTAGTGGTCAAACGACCCCTTACGTACGTAACTTGGAAAATAGTACGCTAGATTGCGGTGGAAGGTGATGATGATCAGTGATTCAATGGTGAAGTAGACAGCGAGTAACACGAGAATATCGTCACGGTGCCAGCTGCCAATCTGATTAACGTGAAGAAACACTGCCTGGAAGAAAATCAGCACGATGACGACGCGCAACATTTTGCTGACGATCGCAAACCAGAAACTCTTGGGATGAGCCAACTGGTCAATCGCACTGACTCGGATGAAGCTGCGTGCCAGATGTAGGG
>JACQKI010000013.1 GCA_016204645.1 Candidatus Kerfeldbacteria bacterium | reverse complement strand
GTCTCGACGATGACGCGGTCCTTGTCCTCGGACACGTTGACCGCCGGCGTGAAGTTCATCAGGTCGCTGCCGCCGAAGAAATCGTCGAGGTCGGGCCAGCGTGAACGGTAGGGTACGAGCTGCATAGTGTTCCTTTCGTTGATTAGTGGTTAGCGCGGACTTAAGTCCGCGTTGTTGCTAGTGGTTAGTTGTTAGTAGCGAGCGTCTTGCGCGGACTTAAGTCCGCGTTGTAGCTGCACAGTCATTCGGCCACTCGCACCTGCGCTGGTGTAATCATCCGGCCGTGCATCAGGAATCCGCTCTTAACCTCTTCCGCCACCATGTTCGGAGCCAGATCGTTACGCTTGACTTTGCCGACGGCGTGGTGCAGCTCGTGGTTAAACGGCTGGCCGACAGTCTTGATTTCTTCCAGGCCGAGGCTGGCGAACAGCTGCTTGAATTGCTGGAGAATGTGGTTGATGCCCTTGACCCACTCGACCTGACGCTGCTCAGCTGGAATATGCTGGATAGCACGCTTCAGGTTGTCGTAGATCGGCAAGAGTTCGATGATGAGCGCAGCGTTTGCGAACTTGGCCAGCTCGGCGTTCTCCTTTTCGGCCTGCTTCTTCAAGTTCAGGTAGTCGGCTTTGGCCCGCTGCCAGCCGGCTAAGTAGTCGGCCGCTTGCTTTTTCAGCAATTCCAGCTCGACCTGAGCCGCGCCGGCTGTTCGTGAGGAATCAAGTGGTTCAGATGCGGTAGAAGGAATGGCCGCGCCAGCAGTATTGTCTGAAGGCTGAATCATCCCGTTAGAAGTGGTCCGACGACCTTCATTCATAATTTTACGTTCTCTCTCCGAATAAGGGATATTGTCATTCCTTGATTAGCCACTTCTAACGGGATCATGCGGCTTGGAGTAATTGACGGGTAAAGCGCAGGAGCGAGACGTGGCTGTCGTAGTCTTGACGGACTGGTCCGAGCACGCCCAGCAAGCTGGTCCGGCGCGGCAGCCGCGACAGGATTAAGCTGCAATCGTCGCTGACGTGGCTGGCCGGCCCGAGCAGCACTTCGACGTCGCGTTCCATCAGCCGGAAATAGCGCGGCATGACCTCGTCCAGTCGGTCGACCACGCGCGAGATGGCGCGGATGGCGTCGACCTGGTCAAACTCGGGTTGGGCAAAGAGCTTGGAAATGCCGGTGTAGTAGGTGTCGTGCTGGTCGAAGGCCACGAACACGGCTTGTCGCGTCTGCTCGGCTAGCGTCTGGGCCAGGTGCTTGAGCAGCTCGTCGTACGTCTGTCGATACGCCCGGACCACGGCCTGCAGCTCGTCTTGGGCCCGCTGGCTGACGGGCCGTTCGTCCCGCTGGTGTTCCAAGTAGTGGCGCCAGGCTTTGAGCGTCGGAATCCGGCCGGCCGAGGTATACGGCTGGAGCAGGTAGCCGTCACGCTCCAATTCCAGCATTTCGTGGCGGATCGTGGCCGGCGACAATTCCAGCTGTGATTTTTCCAGGACGGCCTGCGAGGCAATCGGGTGCGCCTGCCGGATGTAGGTCCGGACGACATCGGTCAGGATGCGGTCTTGGCGGTCAGATAACATGGTTTGTTGGCCGATTAGCACTCTAAGCATGAGACTGCTAATTTCAGTATAATCCAAGTCAATCGGCTGTCAAGCCCGCTCAAAATCTCGGGAAAACGCCAGCCGCTAAAACCAATCCAGGGCACGGTCTCCGTACCCTGGACAAACAGCAATTCCTCCCCTGGTCTGGACTAATGTATCGTTTCCCGGGCTGGCGGCCGGACCACCCCGTAGCCTTCGATCCACCCGCGGAGCGGGGCCAGTCCGGCGCCGAGCACGTCCACTGCCTGCTGAAATCGCAGGGCCGGGTGGTGCAGAAAGAAGAACCGATGCCCGGGCACTCCCGCGTCGCAGACCACCAGGCTGACGAGGGTCTGGTACGACGGCAGGCGTCTGAACTGCCTGACTGTCAGTCCCGCGTGCGTGACCCAGGCGTGATCGATGAACTCCTGGGTCAGGTCGGCTAAGTGTCTGGCCGCGTCGCGGGGCAGGCCGCTGAACTCGATCTGCCGACGGTCGTCAGGCCGCCGACGGACGACCAGCTGGTGACTCAGCCGCAGCGGACGTTCGGCCTGCAACCTGGTCGCGGTTACGCCGTTGGCTTCAACCAGCAGGCCGCGATGAAACGATTCGAGTGTCAGCGCTTCAAGGTCGTGCCCTTGATCAGCTAGGAGACGAGCGCAGCGCGCTACGTCGTTGAAGCCGGGGCTGCAAAATCGTCGCGGCGACATGGCTTCACCTCCCCGTGATCTGAACGTCGTGGTCAAACGAGCTGACGTGGCTAACTTTCCGGCCGCACCGTTCACCGTAGCCTAATCCAACCACACCGTAGCGTATTGGCTAGCCCTGTCAACCCCGTCAGGTTATTGTCTAGCCGGCGCTGCCTTTGCGGCCGCCGCGCTTTGGCCGACGTCGAACTAAATCGCGTTCGATTTTCTCTATGCTCGCCTCGATTTGCTCGCCCGATGGTCGGCTGCGATGAACTTTAACTCGAAGATCCTCCAACTCATCTTCGACTTCCAGTTCACGGCGCCGCTGCAGCCGCAGCCGAACCAGCAGCCAGGCGACGAACCCAATCAATCCAAGCAGGACGGCGGTCGCCAGCGCCGTAATGATCGGCAGTGCCGAAATCGTCGCCACCACCCGACCGTTCAACAGAAACGCTTTGCCCGTGACCGAAAACTCAACCGCGTCGGTCGGGACGCTGACCTGCCCGTCGGTCGCCGTGGCCGTGGCCGTCACTCGATACCGGCCTGGTCGAAACAGCTTGTCGGTGGTCAGGACCCACGGCACCCGTTCACCAGCCGTGGCCGACGAGACAATCACCTGACCGACGGCTTGCTGATTGACGTAGACCGTGACCGTGTCGCCGGTCAGCGCTAAACCGCGGACGGTCAGCGCATCGAGCAGAATAATCGGCGTGGTGATATTGGTGATGGTCGGCGGCGCGTAGCCGACTGTGGAGAGGTCAACCGCGGCCTCGCGGGCATTCCCGGCCCGGTCAATGGCCGCAATCATGACCCGGTGCGAGCCGGTCTGCTCAAGCTGGAGCGTGACTGGGCTGGTCACCTCGTAGGCCGTCGCGCCGTCCAGGCTCAAGGTGTAACGCTCCAGGCCGCTGGTGGCATCGTTCGCGGCAAAGGTCAGCTGCGGGCT
>JACQKI010000012.1 GCA_016204645.1 Candidatus Kerfeldbacteria bacterium | reverse complement strand
GTGGCGACCTATGTCTATCTCCCGGGACACTTGATTATCAGCTTGCCCGCCTACTTGATGACGAACACGTTGTTCGGCTGGTACGATCAACGCCTGATCTACATCATCGCCCTGGCCGGGCTGATGGCCGTGGCATGGTGGGCGTTGAAACAATCACCGGTCCGCGAGCCGCTGGTAGCGCTGTTTGCGCTTTCGCCGTTCGCCATCATTCTGTACTACTACGGCACGAACGAGATCGTGATGATTGCGCTTTTGGCGCTGGCCGCCGTACTGACGGCGCGGCGTCGGTTCTGGTTAGCAGCGGCTGCACTCGGTTTAGCGCTGGCCGACAAGCAGTTAAGTTGGATTATCGGGTTGCCGCTGTTAGTCGCCATCTGGCGACTTGCCCCGGACTTACGCAATCGTCTCGTGGTCGCGTGGTTGACGTTTGGCATCCCGTTCATTTCGATCTTGCCGTTTTTGATTTGGGGCCCAATCGATTTGCTGCAGGATACCCTTGGTTTTTTTTCTCGAGACGTTACGTACCCGGCCGGCGGTGAGGGGGTTGGCGGACTGCTGGTGTCAGCCGGCGTGATTGCTCCAGACCAACCATTTCCATTCTGGCTGCTGGAGTTGCTGTTTGCAGTTCCAATCCTGACTATAATTGCGCGGTGGGTATGGAATGACCGCCGCCCCCACCGACTGTTGCTAGCCGGGACGCTAGCCTTCGTGACGATAAGTTTTTTCTGGCGATACTTTCTTCCTGCCCACGTTGAAGCGGCGGTCATGATGATCGGCCTGACCTTTTTGGTTCGAGAAGTGGAACAACGCGTTAACGTACGCCGGTCAGCATGATCAGACCGTGGCCGAAGCTGACATCGGTAGCGCTGGCGGTATCGCTGGGCCTGATAATGTACGCTCTGTCACTCGAGTGGCCGCCCCACGCGCGGGAGCCGCTTACAGGTTTTTGGCGCGATGACTACGAGCTGGCAGTCTACTACAATCGAATCGAATACTTCCGGCTGGGCCAGCTTCCGAATGCACACCAGCTGATTGAGTATCCGTTGTTCGGTGTGCTGTACCTGACAGTTCCAGCCCTTGTTAACGACAGCTTTGAGTGGTATCGGACCGCCGCGGTAGCCGAGAACGCGCTGATGACGTTGCTGCTAGTGATTGTTACTTGGTGGTTACTCCGTTCATTCGGGCGTTCGGCTTGGTGGTTGCTGGCGTTTGCTCTACCGACGTTCAGTTACTTTACACTCTATCGGTACGATGCTTTCCCAGCTCTGTTCGTGGCAGTGGCGCTGTGGCTGCTGTTGCGCCAGCGATTTGGCTGGTCTTTTTTCCTACTCGGCATCGCCGTTTTGGCGAAAGGCTACCCCCTGATGTTGTTCCCGATCTGGATGCTGTACTGGCTCAATGTTTCCGGTCGATCAACCACAGCAGCATTTTTCGGTTGGCCTGTAGTTTTGGTAATCGCGCCGACCCTGGTTACACTGATCGTACTCAGTTTAATTGTCGGCTTTGAGCAAGCGTTGTACCCGTACGCCTGGCAAGCGTCGCGTCAGGTTTCTCACGGCTCAGCGCTAGTGTTGTACACGGATTACTTGTCGTCGGTTGTATCCCCGGCGGCGTACGCCACGCTAATGTACGTGCTGGCGAAAGGCTTGCAGCTGCTGCAAGTCGGCCTACCGTTTCTACTGTTCGTAGCGCAGCGTTTTTTCCGTCGCTTCATCCAAACCGGAGAGGACGTTATCTCCTGGAGCTTGTTGGTGTTACTCCTGTTCATTCAATTCTTTCCATACCACTCGCCACAGTGGTACATCTGGCTGTTCCCGTGGTTGCCGCTGTTCGTCCGCCAACGGACTGAACTCTGGCTAGTCCTTGCCATTGGCCTGGTTGGCTACGTAGAATTTCCCTTGGCATTCAATAACTTCGGTTCAGATTCACTGACCCATACGGCCGTGGTGCTGCTGCGGACGGTACTGTATGTCGCGTTGACGGCCTCGGTCGTCCATCGGATCTTCCATACCGCGACCACCAGTCGTGCTACCATGCGGTCAGATAACCAATTGGCTACGACCGTATGAAGCTGCGTGCCGCATTCATCCTACCGACCTACAACGAAGCCGAGAACCTTCGCGAGCTCGTACCGCGCCTAGCCGGATTGGAACGCCAAGCCGAAATCGTGGTGGTCGACGACGGGTCGCCAGACGGCACCGAGCAGGTGGCCAACGAGCTGGCCAAACAGAATCCGGTACGTTTGCTCGAACGGCGAACCAAACGCGGATTAGCCTCGGCCGTGGTTGACGGCGTCAAAGCCGCCCAGGCGCCGGTGGTAGTGGTGATGGACGCCGACTTGTCGCACGATGAACAAATCGCTCCGCAGCTGATTGCGGCCATCGAAGCGGGGAGCGAAGTTGCGGTTGGCTCGCGATTTGCCTCGGGCGGATCAACCGAGGATGTGCTCGTCCGGCGCTGGTTTAGCTGGTGCGCAAAGCAGGTGGCGCGCGTCGTGCTTGGCGTTCGAGTCCAAGACCCGATGAGCGGGTTTTTTGCCATCCGCCGCGACGATTTTTTGCGTGTCGCCCAGCAGCTCAAGCCGCGTGGGTTCAAGATTCTGCTCGAGCTGTTGGTCCGCCTCAAACCGACCCGCGTGACCGAGATCGGCTTTCGTTTCCGCAGCCGGACGAAAGGGGAGAGTAAGTTGACGCTGACGATTGCCCTGCAGTATTTTCGGATGATTTTCGATCTGTGGCGAGCCCGACGCTGAGCATCGGGTCGCGGTGGCGAGAGGTCGCGCTGGTCGGTGGCCTGTTGGCCGTTTTTGTCGGACTCTGGGCACGGGGAGCCAGCCAGGATTTGTGGTACGGGGAGCAGTTCATTCGGACGCTGGCTGAACGACCCCTGTCCGAAACAGTTGAGTTGTTAAAGTTCGAAAATAATCCACCGTTTATTTTTTTGGTGGCTGAGTGGTGGGAGGTAGTGGCCGGCAGCCGTGAATGGATGCTGCGCCTGATGTCCTTAGTGCCGAGCATGGTCAGCATTGTCGTTTTGTATGGTTTTGTCCGAACGGCTTTTGGTCAGCCGGCGGCCAGGGTCGCGGCGGCTTTGAGCAGCGTGGCCGGATTATTGGTTATGCAGGCCCTCGAGCTGCGCATGTACCCGTGGGTATTACTGTGGACCACGTTGGCAATCTATTATGCTTACCAGTATCTATCTCGACCAAGCGTCCGACCACTGCTGGCGCTGACCGTAGTCAGCGTGCTGGGGTTGTACACGCACTACACATTCGGGTTGGTTTTTGCTTGGAGTACGGTACTGCTGCTGTGGCGGGCGATGGAAAATCGCCGCGCTGTTGTTATTTATGCAGTCGCGGTGATCGCGCTGTTTTTACCGTGGGCGTTGTACTCGCTAGTACCAATTGTGCAAAATTGGCAGACGAGCTTGGGCGTGCAGCAAAACCCGAGCGTCGTGGCCAGCTTACTTTTTCCCATTCACGTATTGATACCGCCATTGTTCAAGCAGCCAACCTGGTTTACCTTGGTCCAAACTGGCGCCGGATTGGTGGTTGGCCTGGCGTGGCTGCAAGTGCTGAGATTGATAGTCAAGCGTCAGTCCATCGGCATGACCATTCCCTTGGCGTGGCTGCTGAGTTTTATTGTTTCCGGTTTACTAGCGTTGTCGCTGGTCGGTTTTACCGACGTCAAGTACGCAACAGTTTTGGCGCCGGCTCTAATCACCGTGGTGGCCGTCGGTCTAGCGCAGATGCCAATAGCAGCTAGCCGAGTCGTTTTGGCGGCCTGTCTTTTTGTCGGCGTTGTCGCGGCGAACTATATGCAAGCCCAAACCCCGGTGGTCAATTACCGACCGGCCACGGCCTTGGTTGAGCGCGAAGGACGATCCGGCGACGTGGTGCTGGTCCATCCGTTCAACGACGACATCGTGGTGCGAAACTACTACCGCGGTCCGCTTCCGGTGTATGGTTTTCTACCGGATCGTCCGCCGGGTGAAGCGACGCTAGAAGACAACGTCCGCCGCAACTTCCGCGTACAGGTTGACGTTACCAACGTCAGCCAATTATCAGAGTACGTTAAAGATGCATCACGCGTATGGTTCTTTTATGACGTGACGATTGAACCCGGCTACTGGAACGGCCACTTGATTGACGCTTGGTTCGCTGATCAGGGTTACCGTCAAACTGTCTATCGTGACATTTTCAAGGATGTGCCGCCGTTACTCATTCGCTACGATGCAACTTAATGCTTTTATGACCGTCGGACTAGTAGCGATTACTGCCTTTGGATTGGTCTTTAGGTTTGTCGGCCTTGACTACAGCTTTTCCTTTGACGAAGCGTACCTGGCCGCGGCGGCCGAGCTGCCGTGGCCCGACCTGCTCGCACTGTTTCGTTTCGAAGCCGACCACACGCCGCTGTACTACGTACTAACTAAGCTTTGGGGAACGACCTTTGGGTTTAGCGATCTGTCGCTGCGGCTGCTGGCTGCGTTGTCCGGGGCGGGGGCGGTTGTGGCGATTGGCTACGCGGCCCGCACGTTCTGGGGGCGAACAGCCGGCTTAGTCGCTTTGGCGCTCAGCAGCGTCTCATCGATACTGTTCTTCTGGACCCGAACTGCGCGGATGTACGCGTTACTGGTGGCCTTAGCAGCCTTATCGTTAGCAGCTGGTTGGCGATGGCTTAAACAGCCGTCAACCCGTTCGGCTGCCTGGTACGTCGTCGTATCGTTGTTGGCCGTAGCCACCCACCTAACCGCGGCGGCAGTCGTGTTTGCTCAGTTCGTATTTTTGGTGCTGGCCCGGTCTCGCCGGCCAGCTTGGCGATCAGTAATCATCACCTTCGGTCTGATGGCGGCGGTGCTGGTACCCTGGTTTGCCTACAATTCGCTGCCGCGATACTTCGAACCATTGGGACTACCAACCTGGGTGACGGACAGCGTTAATCCGCTAGCCGGAGCCACAGCGGTTATTCGCGACTCCATTGTCTTTTACCACGGCATTCATACCTTTACGTACCAGTGGGAGATCAACGCCTTTATTGTCTTCCGCGTCCTTACCTGGGCGGTGACGCTCGGAGCGCTGGCAACTGCGTTGGTAACGTTGCTTCGCCGGCAGTCAAAGGAAACTGAATATCGGCATGCGACCGGATACGTACTGACGGTGGTACTGATTAGTTTGCTGCCCGTGATCGTGGTTCGCCCGGCCACGAAATTCTTTCTGCCCGCAGCCGTCGGTTTGCTGCTGCTCGCAACTGACGGACTGCGTCGTTGGCATGATCGGACCAGGCTCGGTTTTTTGGCCGCCGTCGGCATCCTGACGGTTTTTGCGGCCTTGCAGCTGCCGGCCATGGTTCGCGGCCAAGGCTTGCCGTGGAGGGGCGCAGCTGAATACATTGCAGCCCACGAGCGAGCGGGTGACACCGTTTTAGTGCACCTGTGGCCGGATGAGCTGACAGTCAGTCGCTACTATCGCGGACAAAACAAGGTTCAAGGCGTTTTTCCGCTTTCCGTGGAAGAGCAGAATCGGATCTTCACGTACGCCCGTTACAATGCCGCGCGAGTGATTACCGACGACAATCTCGGACCCTGGCTGGAGCAGGCACCGGCTGGTCGTCAGCGCGCTTGGCTGGTGTACGGTACAGGCGAACCGTTTTTTAACGGTCAAATTATTTTGTCGTGGTTTGACCGTCGCGGATGGACGATCCGCGACCGACCGTCGATTCCGTACGGCCGCGACGGATTCTTGCTACTCTTAGAGCGTGGATAAGCAGACGATGACCAATCACGAACGACGCTGGCTGTTAGTGGCGACGCTGGTTGTAGTACTGGCGGCTAACATTCCTACGCTCCTCGGTTTTCTGACGGCCCCAAGCGGGACCGTGTATACCGGCATTGACTCAACAGCGCCGGGCGACGTCAACGTCTACCTGTCGTACCTTGAGCAAGCGCGGCAGGGAAACCTGGTTTTTCGTGATTTGTTCACGGCCGAATCGCAGACGGGCACCTTGTTTAACCCGTTCTGGCTGGCACTGGGGTTACTTGGGGGTTTACTCGGCCTGCCGCCGTTGCTGACGTACTTGTTAGCAAGGTTAGCACTTGGTTTCTTGTTGTTGCTGGTAATCTATTGGGCTGCAGCGTTTTTCTTGCCTGATGTCCGTCACCGTCGGACGGCTTGGTTGTTGGCCAGCTTGGCTGGCGGCGTGGGCGCTTGGGCCGCGCCGTTTATCGAAGCGTATTTTGGCAACTCACCACCCGGTAGCGCCTGGCCAATGGACCTGTGGGTCAGCGAAGCCTTTACCTGGTTGTCGCTGCACCACTCGCCGCACTTTTTGGCAGCTTCGATTTTGATCGTGGCGACTGTGGTGTGGTTAGTTCAAGCGGCTGAGCGCAGCTCATGGCGGCCCGGCCTGTACGCTGGCGTGTCCATGTTGCTGCTGTATTCATTCCACCCGTTTCATGCTGTCTCACTGGGCGTGGTGACGATAGCGGTGCTTTTGGTAACGGTGGCACTTGAACGGCAGCGGATCGGCCGTGTATTGTTTATCTTTGGAAGCGCCTGGTTGCTGGCTGTGTCGGCACTTGCCTACCAAGCTTGGAGCGTACTACGTGATCCAGTTGGGGCTGGCCGGGCGGCTCAAAATATTTTACCGACCACGTGGCCGTGGGTGACGATGGTCAGCTATGGCTTCTTATTGGCGGCGGCAATCGTTGGTGCGTCAGTACTTTGGCGCGGAAAATCTTTTCGCCAACGGATGCTGGTGGCTTGGGGCGCGGCGCATCTGGTCGCCATTTACGCGCCTGTGTTTTTCAACCGCCGACTGACGCACGGATTGAACATTGTCTTAGCCTTGCTGGCCGCGCCGATGGTCCTCAAATTTTTCGACTGGCTCAAGCGCCAACGGTCGGTGCAACAGTTTCAGGAAGCGATCGCCCTGTCGCTGTTTGTGGTGCTATTCGGGTTGTCGCCGTTGTGGGTTTATGGACAGGATTTATCGTTCTTACTCGATCGCGGTCGCAGCTGGCCATATTATTTTTACCTAAGCACGGATTACCGCGACGCGATTGCCTGGATACGGCAGTCTACGCCGCCAGACAGCGTAGTATTGAGTTCCGATATTACCGGTAATTTCATTCCAGCCAAAGCCGGTCGAGCAGTGGTGATCGGCCATAATGTCGAAACGTTGGAGTTTACGCGCAAACGTTCGGAGTTAGGTCAGTTTTTCGATACCACCACCAGCGATGCCTGGCGACGACAGTGGCTGGTTGAGCAAAACGCTGATTATCTGGTTGTCGGGCCATGGGAAACTCGGCTCGGCTCGTTTGCGCCGGCTGGGGCCGCGGACCTAACAATAGTCTTCCAACGCGGGACCGTGACGGTCTACCGCGTCGAAAATTAGCGTTCGATCGAGCCGAGTTCAATGGTTGGGCCGAGCGGTTCGTACGTTTTGTAGCGCAGCTGCAGCGAACGCAGGCCGTTCAAACTGACGTCGCCGTCGCCCTTGATTACCCGAGCAGTCAATGTCAGCTGATTGTCGGGCAAGAAGTGGGGGAGAAGAAGCCGATAATTGGTCGTGACAGCTTCATTGACTGGCCAATCACTGGTTGGGTAAATTCCGCCGCCAAGTGGCAGTAAAATTCGGTAAACTATGTCGTTATCTTGGGTGAACTGGAATTCAACATGCAAAATATCGTCAGAATCTTGGCTCTTGGTAAACGTTAAACTGACGGGCAAGAACTGAACCACCCGGTTGTTGACCGTGGTCTGGGTAGTAGTCAGTTGGCGGGCAGGACTCGTCCAGCCGTTGAAGGTGAGCGGGCCATGCGTGCTGCTCGTACCTTGCAGCGACGGTGGAGCGCCGAGCGTGTACAGGGCGCTGGTATCGGCAACGTCAGCGCGCTGCAGAATTGCAAATCGGTCGAAGTAGCTGGTAACGGCAAAATGACGCGAACTGATTAGTTCACGTATGCGACGGTAGCCATTTTGGTTATCGCCCTCGTCGTAACGATAGAGCAGGTGGTAGAGTAAAAAATCTCGCTGGTCGAGTATGATCGTATCAGCGTCGTCCGGCAGCAGGTACGGCTCGCGCGAGAATTGCTTGTTTCCAAGAAAGACGTAGTGCAGCGAGTACAGGCGTTGCCGTTTCGAGAGCGCAGTTATGGTTTCAAAGCCGGCCACGGTACCGCCGGTTGGAAGTTGGTTGACCTGCGACCGTTCGAGTGCGACGCGATCCTGAATACGGCCAGTGCCGGCCACAATCGGCACGGCTTGGGCCAACGGGCCGATGACGAGCATGCTGTAGATAACCACGACCGTAAAGATAACCAGTGACATACCGCGTTCGCGCGCGAGCTTCGCGAACAGGCCGCGCGGCGGTGGATGGAGCAGCCGCTGCAGGGCCGCGGCCGTGGCCACAATGAAAAAGGGAATCAGCAGGGCGGGGTAGTGTATGGAGATCAAAATTTCACCAGGTGACTGCACGAGCATCAGCTGGAGAAAAATTGGCGCGACCGGAATCAACCACACGGCGCGCGCCAGCGGCAAGTACGCAAGAGGTAGCAGGACGGCAAAGAAGAATGCCAGGTTGCCCGGCGCTAGCAGGCGTTGCAGCACCAGCCATGGTTTGGTGAGTGCGGTTTGGATCATGGTCGGAAGGCTGTCGCCCAGCCAGCGGTAGTAGGCCAGAAATTTGTACTCGGCGTAGCCAGAAAAGTGAGCTATTAATTTTAGAGCCGTGATGAACCAGGCGCCGCCAATGATAATCGGAACAATGCTCCAGCGCCATGATCGGCGTTCAAGTATAGACAAGACACCAAGTCCAATAATTACTAAGGCCACGTCTTCACGAACAGTCATGGCCAGCAGGGAAAAAATCAGGAAACGAGTAAACCGTTGTTCGAACCAGGCCAACAAAGCAAAACTGACTAGGGGAATAGCGAAGGGCAACAGGTGAAACTCGAATAAGGCCATATTTTGGATGGCCGGGTTAGCTAAGTAGGCGACAACCAGCAACAGGTGCCAGGGTTTATCGACGAAGCGGGCGCAAATTTTGGCTAACGGTAGCACCGCAATGGCTAAAGCCAGGGCTTGTAGAAAGATCAGGGTCAGGGCTGACGGGGCAACTGCGTAGAACGGCAGCAGGGCGATAAAAAATAATTCTAAATGGTCGCCAAGGTAGGAATGCGGGTGGATGGTAAACGAAAATAGGTGGCCGTTGATTGAGTATTCAGCCACCTGTCGATAAATGGCCAGATCGAGAGCGTTGTAGTTAAATGACCAGAGCTTCCAAGCGCCGAGGCCGGTAAAGATAACGACAAAGACAACGATCGCGACAACGATTATTTTTGTTTCGTGTTGCCTTGCGAATTGATACCAACGTTGACCAAACGTACGCAACCGTCGAGCTAAGGGATGTTCGGCAGTCGAGGACATGCCAGTATTGTACCAACTCCTACTCGGCCTGTCGCGGCTTAATGAAATACAACAGCGCGGGCCGAAGCCCGCGCTGTTTGGTATATTCAGGTATCGGTCAACCGTTACTGCGTCACGTTTCGAGTCGTACCAGCGACGAAGATGACGATTGCCCAAGCGAGAAGGACGATGATCAAGCCAATCACGGCTGCAGAGATGACCTTCTTGGCCTTCTCGATTTTTTCTTCATTACCGGCTGCGGTCAGCCACTGGAAGCCGCCAATGATGATCATCACGACAGCGACCAAGGCGAGAATGCCGAGCACCCAGGAAATGATGTTGATGACCGTGTCCTTGAGGTCGGACGTGCCTAGGCCCACGCTGCCACCAATGTCTTCGATGCTGAACGGCGTGGCGGCGGCAGCAATGACCGGGAAAGCGGCCGTGGCGACTAGGGCCAAACCGGTTGCGAGTTTGGAAACTTTATTCATGTACGTATCACCCCCTTTCGATTGGTTGCCTGTCTACCGACAGGTAGAGATGTATCAGATGAAACATGATGTTAGGCGGTGACGTTGGCAGTGGTGCCGGCCACGAAGATGACGATCGCCCAGGCCAACATCACGACGATCAAGCCAACTATGGCTGCGCCGATGATCTTTTTGGCCTTCTCAATCCGGTCTTCATTGCCACCAGCGGTCAACCAGATGAAGCCGCCGTAGATGACAAAGACGACCGCTAAGAGCGCCAGAATACCGAGCACCCAGGAAATGATATTGACAATCGTGTCCTTGAGGTCGGACGTGCCTAGACCCACGCTGCCACCAATGTCTTCGATGCTGAACGGTGTGGCGGCTCCGGCTACCAACGGGAACGCCGCGGCGCTCGCCAGCGCGAGACCCGCAGCTATTTTGGAGATCTTGTTCATGCAATCACCACCTTTCAGTATTACTTGGTGCGCCTGTGGGTGACGGTCAGCCACCGGTCGGCGCTTGGGTTTTTGAGTTGAACGCTTTGACGTTCTTCAGGCGCTAGTATACCAGTTGTCAGCGCGTTCGTCAATCGATAAAAAACGCCCGTGGCGGCGTTCAAATACAAACGTTTGTGGATAAGCTTGCAGGGACTATGGCGTGACGCTCCGCGTAACGTTTGACGTCGTACCGGCCACAAAAATGACTATGGCCCAGGCCAAAATGACGATGACCAAGCCGATGACTGCTGAAGAAATTATCTTTTTGGCGCGCTCAATCTTTTCTTCGTTGCCAGCCGCGGTCATCCAAACGAACCCGGCGTAGATGATGAAGACCACGGCCAGCAAGGCCAGCATGCCGAGCACCCATGAAACCACGTTGACCGTCACGTCCTTGAGGTTTTTTGACGGCAACCCGACGATGCTGCCGACATCCTGCACTGAGAACAGAGTGGTTTCTTGAGCAAACGCCGGTACGGCGGCGGTCAAGCAGGTTGCGAGCAGCAGCCAGCGCAGCATCAAAGCGCTTTTCTCCCGGCTTGGTCGACGAGGGTGTTAAGGACGAACTGAATGATGGCCCAACTCAAGATGATGACCACGATGCCAATGGTCGCCCAGAACAGCGTTTCTTTCCCTTTTTTGACTCGATCGGCATTACCGCCGGACGTCAGGAAGACGAAACCGCCGTAGATAAAGAAGACGGTAGCCAGCAAGGCGACCGCTCCCAAAAATAGGCGAATCATCTGCGCGAATAGGCAAATGGTATCGTCGCACTTGAGCGGGTTGGGAAGAAACGGTTGGCCGTTGGCGAAAGCCGTCGTGGTGGGTACGAGCGCGGTGATGACGAGGGCAACGACGATGAGACTACGAGGCATATGTGTAACTATAGCAGAATGGCGGTTAGGTGGTTAGAAGAACGTTACGACGACGCGACCAGTAACCGGTCCCTTGGAATATCGATACGTGCCGGGGTTTTTGAAGGTTAAGCTTTTTGATTGGCCGGCGTTGAGCGCAAAGACCGGCGGCGGCTGTCCGTCCTGGATGGCGTCCTGGAAAATTACCGTTTGGACAGCGCCCGAAATATTTTTCCAGGTGACCGTGCCTTCGGGCCTAACAGTTACCACATCCGGCGTGAGGGCTGCACTGTCAACTGAAACCTCGGCAGTCAGAGGCGCGGCAACGCAACCGACCCGGCCGTTAACGCCGGCGACGGCGTCACTAATTGCAGTTGATGTTTTTTCATCGACCGACCCGAAGTTGAAAGAAACACCAAAGTTATAATTTTGAAAACTGTGGACCGCGTCCTTGGTCTGCGGCCCGTAACAGCCGTCGACCGAACTGTCGTAGCAGCCGAGCTGCTTGAGCCGCGTTTGCACCTGGCTGACGCTAGTACGGTTGCCCTGGTCGCGGCAGCCTTTGCCCGTTTCTTCGTTGAAGTGCAGGTCGTTGGCGCTGCAGACGTCGTAGTTCGGGCACTTCTGCCCGTAGAACGGCCGGGCGTAGTTTGAGTAGCGCGCAAACAGGGTTGAGCCGGTGCCGGTTAGCGTGCTGACCACCAGGTTGATGACGAGCCACGAGCCGAGGACGATGACGATCCCGAAGGTGGCGCCCCACAGCGTCGACTTCCCGGCCTTGATTTTTTCTTGGTTGCCGGCCGAGGTCAGCAGCCCGAAGCCCCCCCAGATGAAGAAGAAGGTAGCGATTATCGCCAGGATGGCCAAGCCCCAGTTGGCCAGGTTGATGAAGAGTTGGACAAAGTCGTTGAAACCGCAAGCCTGGTCAACCGTGACCTTCGGCGGATTTTGGATTTTATCTTTTTCAGTGGGAAACCGTTGATTGTATGTTTCAGGAGTATACTCTGTACATTTCGGCCCAACCTTGCCCGTTCGGTCACAATTAGCCGGCAGTAGGTACTTGGTCTGATCGCAGCGCGGCAGGATGGCGGGCAACGCGGCGTTGGCTGGCGGCGGAGCCGCCGACAGCCCGATGACGAACAGCGCGACCAGAATAATGAACCGCCGCATACTAGGGTTGTTTTTTGGTCGTCAGCTCGATTTGTTTGCGAGCCAGCGTCAGCGCTTGCAGCGGCGCGGCTTGGCCGCTGGCCACGCTGTCGATCATGTCCATCAGGTGCTGCTCGGTGAGGGTGGCGTTACGACCGCGATACCAGCTACGGGCGCTAATGGCTTGCTCGGCTTGGACACCGAGAACTGGATCGCCGACCTGCTTAGCAAGGATGGATCGCAGAGCACCCACCCGCTTAGTAGCGTTGAGATACTTTAGGGCGACCGCATCCTGCTTGGTAATGTACTGGACGAAATTCCAGGCTTCGTTGACGTGCTTCGAGCGCTGGAAGACGGACAGCACTCGGTAGTTGCCGTAGTTGACTTGCAAGGCGTTTCCGGCCGGCGTCAGCAGCGCGTCTTTACCGTCTGCCTGCAGGTGCAACATCGGCGCCACGCCAAAGTCGATTGAGCTGCCGGCGGCAATCGCCGCGCGGTCGGCTTCGTAGCCGAGGAAGAGGGCAGACCGGCCGCGGATAAAAGCCTCGAGCGAGTTCGGTTGATCGGCGTTCCAAGAGTAAACAGCCTTACCCTGATTGGCAAAACTGACCAAGAAAGCCAGGGCGTTTTCGCCCAGGTTGGTGCCGTCGGTTGACTTCGAGTCATCGAGATGGACATTGCCGTTTTCACCTTCGAGCAAGACGCCGTCCTGCAGGAACAGCAGCGAAACGATGTCGGCGGCATGCCGGACGTTGCGGCCGCGGCCGAGCGGAACGGCCGACTGCAGCAGCTTGCCCTCTTCGTCGGCAATGGTCAGCTTGGGGACGATGTTGGTCAGTTGCTGCCAGGTCTTGGGCGGCTCGACCAGGTTGGCGCTGCGCAGGATATCTCGGTTGTAGTAGAGAACCAGCGTGTCGAGCCACAGCGGCAGTCCGTAGATTTTCCCGTCGCGGACCACGTCTTCAGCCACCACGTCGGCGAAATCGCGCTGCAGCTGCGGCACGGTCACCGAGGGAACGGTGGCCTGCTTGATTTCCGTATCCGTCCGGAAGAGTATTTTCTTCGAAACGTAGTTAAAGACGTTAGTCTGCGCCGGAACGGGCGCCAGGAAGTCCGCGGCGAATTCGCCGATCCACGAAGCCGGCAGCTCGAACATGTCGGGACCCCGGCCGCGGGCCCAGGCGTCTTTCAGCCGCGAGGCGTAGTCGTCCGTCGGTACCCGTTCAACCTTGATGGTGATGTACGGCCGCAGCGCGTTGTACTCGGCCAGCAGCGGTTCGAGCGTTTTAGCGTCGTCGGTGGTCGTCCAGTACGTCAGCGAAACGGGGGTCGGCGCGCGCACCGCCGGCCTAATCACTCCGAAGATGTAGAGCGAGAGCGGAATGATCGGAATCAGGAGGATGACGATCAGGATGACGAAACGGCGCATGCTACGTGATGTCGTGAATTATTTTTTTTAACGTCGGACCAAAGTCGGGGTGGTCGAGGCCAAGTTCGAGGTTAGCTCGCAACCAGCCCAGCTTCGATCCGACGTCGTGGTAGGTGCCGGAGGTGCGGCGGGCGTAGATCGGCCGCTGCTGACTGAGGGCGAAAATGGCGTCCACCAACCAGAGCTCGCCGTCTTTGCCGGGCTTGGTCCGCCCAAAGGCTTCGAAAATGTCCGGCGTTAAAATGTACCCGCCGAGGGCGGCCAGCGTCGATGGCGTATTGTCCGGGCCGGGCTTTTCGACGATGGTCTTAACTTGGAAGACGTTCGGCTCGACCTCCAAACCGTCAATGATGCCGTACGATTTCGTGTCTTCGCGTCCGACTTCGTAGGCGGTTAGCACCGGATCACCGTATTTCTTGTAGACTTCGATCAGTTCTTGCAATCGCGGCGTTTTCCCGATCACTAAGTCATCTCCCCAGATGACGGCAAACGGACCGCCGTTAACCAGGTGCCGGGCATTCAGCACCGGGGTGCCGTTGCCGTACGGGCCTTTTTGCCGGACGTAAATAAAGTTTGCCATCGA
The DNA here is from genome assembly GCA_016204645.1 of Candidatus Kerfeldbacteria bacterium. Classification (GTDB taxonomy): domain Bacteria; phylum Patescibacteriota; class Patescibacteriia; order SBBC01; family SBBC01; genus JACQPY01. The sequence continues at coordinate 528 of JACQKI010000012.1, read as the reverse complement.
ACTGATGCGTTGGACCTCAACCGCTTGCTGCTCTTTGCCGGATTGCTTGAGGCGCTCGATCAGATCGTCGCTGGTATCAAAGTGGTCTTCGATCGCCCGCTTGTTAGCGCCGGTGACAATGATGATATCTTCGGCGCCGGCGGCGACGGCTTCTTCGACGACGTACTGGACCACCGGCTTGTCGACGACTGGCAGCATTTCCTTCGGCATGGCCTTGGTGGCCGGCAAAAAACGCGTGCCGAGTCCGGCCGCGGGGATGACGACTTTCTTGATCGGGGATGTGGTTTTCGATTTAGGCATGTGCCTCAAAAGCTTGGTGAGTATACCACAAAAAGGTCGTTCAGTCGAGCTTAACAGATGGCGCGGCACCCCAAAGTGTCGTGATCGGCGGAGACTGCGCGATGTTTAGATATCCGACAATCCGCAGCAGCGGGTTTAAACCCGCTGCTGCGGTTGGAGGTTACAAAGTGGTGATTGGTCGCGATTGGGTAATATAGAGCTTTCCTTTTTCAAGCGCCCACTCAATGT
>JACQKI010000011.1 GCA_016204645.1 Candidatus Kerfeldbacteria bacterium | reverse complement strand
GTGTGGCTGCCGTCAGGAGCTGCAGGCCTTCCTCGTTCGTTTTCAGCAGCGGCGCAAAGCCGCCCTCGTCGCCGACCAAGGTGCGATCCCGGCGCTCGATCAACAGTTGCTTCAAGGCCTCGGCCACGGCCGCCGCACGCTCGAGCTGCACGGCAAAGGTTTGCCCGTTCGGCAAGACCATGAATTCCTGGAACGAAATACGATTGTCGGCGTGCTTGCCACCGTTGAGGATGTTGCACATCGGCTTGGGAAAAGTCTTGGCCGCCGGTAAATCGTAGCGCTCGCGTAGGTAGGCGTAGAGCGGCTGACGACGTACCAGGCTGGCAGTTCGGGCGCAGGCTAGCGATACGCTCAAGATGGCGTTGGCACCCAGGCGCGATCGGTCGGGCGTACCGTCGAGTTCGATCAGTCGACGGTCGATGTCGGCTTGGGCGTCGACCGCGGTTCCGCGTAGCGCTTGGTGGATGGTCGTGTTGACGTGCTCGACAGCCCGCAACACGCCGCGGCCGTGGTAGCGCCCGACTCCATCGCGCAGCTCGTGCGCCTCGTGCGATCCGGTCGAGGCGCCGGCCGGTACAGTCGCTGACGCCCGTTGCCCATCCGTCATGATGACAGTCGCTCGGACGGTCGGCTGGCCGCGTGAATCTAGAATTTCTTCGGCGACGATGCGGTCGATGGTCGGTTGAGGCATACGGCTTACATCCTAACTAGTTCCACGCCGGGCAAACGACGCCCTTCAAGAAATTCAATCATCGCTCCGCCGCCGGTCGAAATAAAATCGATTCGTTTTTCCAGATGCTGCGAACGCACCGCATCAACAGTCTCGCCGCCACCGACAACCCGAAAAGCACGGCTGTGAGCAATGGCCCGGGCCAGAGCCTTGGTGCCGCGGTCGTACGGTGGCTGCTCGTACTTGCCCAGCGGACCGTTCCAGACAATTGTCCGCGCCCGTTTCATGACCGTTCGAAACAACTCCACTGTGTCAGGTCCGATGTCGAGAATGGACTCGTGGCGACCGACGTCGCCGACTGCTCGAACGGCGCTCCGGCCGTTCGCCTGTCGAACTACCAAATCGACCGGCAAGTGCAGCTGTCGGTTAGTCAAGTTTAACCGTCGAACTGCCTTGACCATTTTCGGCTCGCTCAGCGATTTACCGATGTTCAAGCCCTGGGCCTGTAGAATAGTGTTGGCCAAGGCTCCGCCGAGTAGCAGGGCGTCGGACCGTCGCAGCAATCGAACGATTAAGCCGAGCTTGGATGAAATCTTCGCGCCGCCGATCAAAAAAACTAACGGGCGGGAAGCCTGTGTCAAGATCCGGCTGAGCACGGCGACTTCCTCGGCTAGCCGCAAACCAGCCACGCTCGGCAACCACCGGCCGACGCCGACCACTGAGGCATGCGCCCGGTGGGCCGCACCGAACGCTTCCAGCACGAAAACATCAGCCAACCGGGCCAGCCGTCGGCTGAAAGCTGCAGTGTTCCGTTCCTCGCCCGGATGAAATCGGACATTTTCCAGCAGCAAAACCTGTCCTGGGCGCAAGGTTGCGACCGCGTATTCAACGGCTGAACCGACGCAGTCGTGGCTGGTCTTGACCGGCGCGCCCAGCAGACGGCTGAGGCGCGGGGCCAATGGCTTGGTGCTGAACCGGCGGTCGACCCGCCCTCCCGGACGGCCGAGGTGCGTGGCGATGATAATCCGCGCCCGGCGCGTGCGCAGCAGCCGCAGCGTCGGCACGACCGCCTGCAGCCGGCTGTCGTCCAGTAGCTTTCCGGTTGGACTGCGCGCAACGTTCAGCTCGGCTCGTACTAGCACGCGTTTTCCGGCCAGCTTGACGCTCCGAAGAGACCGCAGCTTCATACGCCACCAGTATACCACGCCGAACGCAACGATGTCGGCCGTTGGTTAATCGTTTTTCAGGTAAACTCGGGCGCCGCGGATAAAAACCCGCAGCGCGTTCCGGAAATTCATGATCGAAGTAAAGTAGTTGAGGTCGACCATCTTCCGGTACGCCCAGGCCAGAAATCCGTACAGCTTGAACCAGCGTGTCTGCGCAATCGCGTACATGCCTCCGATCGGAATGACGAAGCCCGGATGGACGGGAACAAAAGGTTTCAACGGCTTCCGCTTGGTTGACCGGAAGATGTTTTGGGCAACTACCCGGCCGGCATCGATCGCCAGCTGGGCGATTTGAGGGATCGGCTGGCTAGTAGCCGGGTCTGAAAAAGCGATGCAATCGCCGGCCGCCCAGATATTGCTGGTACCTGAAACGCGGAGGGCCGGCTCAACCGCTAGCTGTCCCCGACCAGCCAGCGGCAGGCCGAACGACCGAATCAACTGATTGGCCTGGATCCCGCCGCCCCACAGCAGGAGATCGTAGGCGACCGATTGTGCCGAAGCAAGGGTGATGGCCTGAGGGGTAATGCCGGTGATGCGGGTGTTGAATGTCAGCTGGGCTCCGAGGGACCGCAATCGCCGTTCAGCCCGAGCGCTGGTGGCCGGTCCGAGGGCTTGGAGCACAGTTGCTCCGCCCTCGACGATTTGCAGCCTGATGCTGCCGGGAACGAGCTGGCCGCGCCGTTCTAATCGTCGCAAGTAGTGCAGAATTTCACCGGCCGTCTCCACGCCGGTAAATCCGCCGCCGGCGATCACGATTTTTTTCGGCACTGGGTGCGGCTGGCTCCGCTGAGCAGCCACCAAATCTTGTAGACGTTGGCGGATAGCCAAGGCATCGGGAATCGTACCAAGCGGCAAGCTATACTTCGCCAAACCCGGGATGCCGAAGTCGGCCGGTTGAGCGCCAAGCGCAATCACCAGATGCGAGTATACGAGATCAGCTTGATCTTGGCAGACGACGCGCTGCCGCTGCCGTTCTAACCCCGTGACCGTGGCCTGCACAAAATCAACCCGACGCTTGGTGACGAGTTCGCCCAGCGCTTTCAGGCGGATGCAGACTCCGCCGTGCAAGTACTCAAGGTCGAGGGGTTTGACCGAGTAACCAGCGGTAGCGACTTCGTACAACAAGCCGTGGTACAGGTGATAGCAGTTCTGATCAACCAGGATGACATTATAGTCCTGTTGCCGCCCCCGCAGGCGGGCCAGCTCGAGCGCTGCAGCCAGTCCAGCAAAACCACCACCGAGAATCACCACCTGCTGACGGAGGTGCGTCTTCATGGTGCCGTTAGTATATCACTCTCCGGCCACGTACTCAATCAGCGGCCGGAGACGGCAGGTCGTACAGATTGGTCGCGTGTCCAATCGTGGCGGATGGCTTCAGGCGTTTCAACCATTCTAGGCGCTGACCCGGATAGTATAGGTAGGACTGCCCCACCACGACTACATTGGTTACCGGCCGCGTAACCACCTGATCGTCGGTCGGAATGTCGATTTCGCGCAGACCGTAGGCAGCCGCCGGCGCCGTGGTAAATGAACGAAAGTAGTAATCGGTCAGGCCGTGCGCTGCGAGGTAGCGCCTGACCCGAACCAAGTCCTGCCCCCAGTCCAAATTGGAATCTATCAGGTGCCGGTACAGCTTAGACGGCCCGCCGAAGGCTTCATTGGCGTACGGCAAGAACGTGGGCGTCAGGCGGACGACGGAGGCCACGTGCCAGAAAGTCAGTGCGATCACAACGCCCACGCCAATCCGCGGCCAGCGCCAGCGGGCTCGGACTACGCCGGCGGCTAGCACCATCAGCAGCACGATCGACGGCAGTACGTAGCGCACGCCGAGGTTGAGCCGGCTAGGCAGCGCCAGCAGCAACAAACCAATCAGCGCCGTGCCGACGTACCAGCCGGAAAAAACACGCCCAGCCGAGCCTGGCCGGCGCCAGCGTGCAACCCACAAAGACAGCGCGGCCAACAGCAGCGAACCAAGGGTCAGCTTCACCAGCATGGCCGCAGGGAAATAGTACCACCAACCGGTCTGGCTCGCCTGTCCAAATAGGTAGGCCGGTTGACCAGCCTGGTTGTGAACGATTTGCCACAGAAATCCGCTGACGTACGAGGCGGCGGGCAGCGGGACGGACTGCATCCACCGGCCGAATCGGCCGAGCGATTCGAGCAACTGACGAGCAGATTGATCTTGGACTTGGTCCAACACCCGAAACTCAAAACCGTACCCTGCCCAGATGACGATAAACGAAACTACCGCAAACAGCAAAATCGCGCTGACCGCCTGACGCGGACTCAAACGAACCTGCTCCCCAGCGGTCAAGCGGGCAATCGCGTAGAGCAAGGGCAAAATGACTATCAGCGATACGGCATTAAATCGCGTCAGCAGCGCCAGCCCAAAAGCCGCTGCCGCCGCCACCAGCCGAGTCCAGGTCCAACGTTCAAGCCACCAGCCAAAGGTCAGGATACTGGACAGCATGGCCAAGGTATAGCCAATGTCGGTCGTGGCTAAATGCCCATTGGCTAAAACGTTCGGCTCGAACGCGACTAGGACAACCGCCAGGATCGCGGCGCGCTGACCCCAGGTTTTATTAGCCAGGATCGCGGCCACCAGGACCAGAGCCAGCGTCAGGACTATGTTAACCACCCGAGCACTGACTAACAACTCATGACCCGGAGCCGCTGAACCAAACAGGGCCTTGGGGACAATATCCCACTGGCTGGCACCGGCCCAGTCAGACGCGTCCGGCGTAAACGGCACGCCGGCCGCGACCAGCGGCAACCCAAACAGCAGCTTTAAGAGCGGCGGGTGCTCGACATTCAAGCGCCAGTCGCCGGTTCGCCAGTAGCTCAAGCCGGAAACCACGTAGGTCGCTTCGTCGGCGGTTTGCGAATCCTCGACCGCCCCCAGCCACAGCAGCAGACCGCTGACCAGCAGGACGCCGACCAGCAGTCCGACTGACGCCACCCGGCGGTTAACGGTCGGCACGGCTGGACGCCTGCACGGCGCGATGACGGATGCGCCACCACGCGCCAATCAACAACACGACCAAGCCGCCGAGCATGTTGAAGAACAAGTCGCGCGGACCGTCGAACACGCCTTGGACCCGGTGCGTCGAAAAAAGCTCATCGCCGATCCATTCCGACACTTCATATAGCGCGCCCAGCGTTTGGGCCAGACAGAAGGCGTAAAGGTTGAGTACGCGCCAGGAGACATTTAACCGACCGGCCCGCCAGACAGCCACGGCCACGGCGTAAACCCCGACCGTAGCGGCCAGCCCACCCACGGCATGGGTCAACCGATCCCACCACCAGAAACGAGCGTAGAAGTGTTGAAAATTCCCGATCGCGTCGAGCCAGACACTGGCGCTCAGGACGACCAAGACGATCCACGGCAGGATGATGCCGTAACGCAGCCGGACGTACCGTTGAACCAGGTAATAGATCAGCACCACGACGAGGTTGGTAACGGCCAATGCGTTCTGCCGGCCGCGGGTGTCGTACTGGGCCAGCAACTCGTACCACAGTAGCCCGAACTGAATCAGGT
>JACQKI010000009.1 GCA_016204645.1 Candidatus Kerfeldbacteria bacterium | reverse complement strand
GTGCTTCCGGTCGAGCGAGTTCCAGTCATACGAGTGCCACAGGTGCCGGTCAAACTGCGGGTTGTAGACTTGGTAGTCGATGCCGTTGATGATACCGAACACGTCCTTGGCTCGGCGTCGGAGGGCCCGGTCGAGATTTTGCCCGTACTCAGGCGTCAGGATTTCTTGGGCGTACCGAACGCTGACGGTATTGATGGCGTCGGCGTAGCGGATCCCGCGCTTGGTGAAGTTGGTCCAGCGCAGCTTGGCCGGATCTTTCGGCACTGGCCCTAAACCGACGTCCACTTTGTCGGCCGGCACGCGCCACCAGTCGCCTTGCATCTGGAACGGCAAATTGTGGATGGTAAAGATAGTAGCCGTGCGGCGGAAGAACGGATTGCTGCGCTGTTCGGTTTTAAGGATGTTCGGAATAATAGCCGGATGCCAGTCGTGGCAGTGAATGATGTCCGGCGGTTCGCCCAGCCGCTGCGCCAGCTCCACCGCCCCGTAGGAAAAAACCGCGAATCGGACGGCGTCGTTATCGTGGCCGTACATCCGGGTCTGGTAGCGTCCGTACAACTCTTCACTGCAGAGAAAGTAGACGTCCAACCCCTCGTGCAGCTTGAGGCGTCTGGTTTTAAGATGGTACGTACCGTGGCCGATGGTGACATCGAATTCAATGCCTGGCTCGTCGTAGGGTATATCCTGGCTTTTCATGAAGCCGTAGAACGGGGTGACGACGACCACGCGGTGACCAAACTTGACCACATGCTTAGGCAGGGCAGCGGCCACGTCGCCTAAGCCGCCGCTCTTCGAGTAGGGTGAAACCTCGGCGCTGACGCTGATGATGTAGAGCGGGTTCATGCGCCGGTGGATCGGGGACTTATCGGATCGGTCGCCGCGGCCTGAAGCAGACCGAGCTCATCGGCGGACAAGATGAACATGGCGTGGCTCCAGACTAACGGTGAAATGCCAACGCGAAAATCGGCGAACAGCTGTTCCGGAATGTAGTGGTCAACCCGGTCGACCACCCAGTTAAAGTAGGCCTCGGCCTTGGCTCGATCGCCAGCACGGTTGAGCACGATCGCCAGCCAGAAATTGAGGATCGGCCAGGCGCCGCCGCCTTCCCAAGCCGATCCTTCGGAGTCGAAGTAGTCGAACTGGTAGCGGTGGACACCGCCGTCGACGACCAGCGTTCGCTCAATCACCTGGAGCGTGCTGAGCATCCGCTCGTCGTTCGGCTCGACCGATTCGAAGGGCCAGGCAAGGCCGAGCATCGAGGCGTCGACGTTGGGGTCGTCGATTTTCCCGTGGTTGCGGAGGAAGTAGCCGCGCTGCTCGTCGTACGCTTGGTTGACCTGGCTCTCCATTTCCTGGGCGGCTTGCTTCCAGAGTTTGTGCGGGAAAAGTTCGTCCGCCATGAACAGGCCGCGGCTGCAGGCAGCGATGGAGTAGGTGAAGTTGTTCTCGACGCGCGAAGACGTCTGGCGAAATCCGTCCTCCCAGAGGTCGACCGTGTTGGGCAAAAAGTAGGTTTTGTTCCAAGCGGCGGTCAGCCCGTCGCACAGGCGTTCGATCAGCCCGCGCCACGGCTCGGCGCGCGTCGACTGGCCCTGGCAGTAGGTAGCGATGGTCCAGAGAACCGTTCCCATTTGGTCCGGCTGGAACATTCGGCCCATGCTGCCGATTCGTCCGTTGGTCGAGTAGTTCGAGAAAAGCAAGCGTTCTTTCAAAAAGTCTTCCGGCTTGGTTTCCAGCCATCGGAAGAACGGTTCGGCCGCTCGGATGTTCAGCTTTTCTGCTGCCAGGGCCGTCACGCATGCGTCCCGCGGCCAGACGTAGCGGTAGTCGGCCGCCTCTCGGGGGTAGTACGGCTCATCGGTATTGGCCGCCACGATTGCGCCGTTGTCAAGAATGGCGTCGTCAATCACTTGGCGCGACGATTCGGTTAAACGAGCAATCTTTTCTCGTCGATCAGGCATGGGAAAGTGTGTTGGTGCCGCAGACGGCCACGGCGATGGCGTCGGCCGCGTCGTCCGGGCGAGGCGGACGCGGCAGCCGGAAGAGTAGCTGGAGCATGCGCTGGACTTGGCGCTTGTCCGACTGGCCGTAGCCGGTGACCGCCTGCTTGACCGTCGGCGGCGAGTACTCGCCGACCGGCAGCCGGTGCTCGGCCGCGGTCAGCATGACCACGCCCCGGGCCTGGCTGACCGACATGGCGGTTCTGACGTTGGTCGAAAAGAAAAGCTGTTCGACGGCTAGGCGGTCTGGGCGGTGCCTGGCAACCAGCTGGCCCAGCCGGCGGTGGAGCGTGACCAGGCGGTCGCCGGCAGCAGTACCGGCAGGGGTTTCGATCGTGCCGAAGGCCTGCAGCTGTAGTCGGCCGTGGTGTAAACGGACGACGCCGTAACCCAGCCGACCGAGTCCCGGGTCAATCCCCAGCACGGTCAGCTCAGATTGCCGCGTTCGTGGCGACATCGTTGACGTCTGGCAGGTCTTGGAGGGCTAGGAGGAAGTCTTTGACCTGCGCTTGCGAATTGGGCGGCGGGCTGACCGTCGTGGTCGGCACCAAGGCTAGCTCAGCGTTGAGGATGGATGCTCCGGCGGCGGCGACTGCTTCCCGAACCGAGGTCAGGGTTGTCGGCGGAGTATAGATGATCAGCGAATCGTCTTCAGCCACGATGTCCGAAGCTCCGGCGTCGATGGCCGCCAGTTCGACGGCTTCGCGGTTCGGCCCGAGCGGTACTTCGAGCAGGCCTCGCCGCTCGAACATCCACAAGACGCTGTTTGAGTTGCCGAGGCTGCCGTGGTGCTCGGTGAATATTTTGCGCAGTTGGCTGGCTGTTCGGTTGCGGTTGTCGGTCACGGCTTCGACCACAACCGCCAGGCCGTGCGGGCCGTAACCTTCGTAGGTGATGGTTTCAATCGGTCGCTCGCCGCCCTCGCCCGCCGCCCGCTTGATGGCCCGCTCGACGTTGTCTTTCGGCATGTTGGCCGCACGCGCCTTCTCGATCGCTAGGCGGAGACGAAAATTCGAGGCCGGGTCAGGGCCGCCCTCGCGGACAGCAACGGTAATGGCGTTGGCGAGTTTCGTAAATGCTGCACCGCGTTTAATATCGGCGGCGCCTTTTTGACGTTTGATTTGTGCCCACTTGGAGTGTCCTGACATTTACAAACGATTGTGATCCGAATCGATTCAAATCACTAAGCAGTTCAATCGTGAAGTACCGTGGATTGTATCATTTTTTTAGGTTCGAGTCAATCAGTTTGACGTGCCTGGTTTGCATATCCGGAGATGTTTGCTAGAGTACGAACGTTCACCCGAAACCAAGACGAATGCCTCACGCACTCGATAGGACGGCCTCGTACCGGTCACGATCGCGCCAGCTCGTGCTGGCCTCGCTACGGTCGCTGGCCGAGCAGAGCCGTCGAGGATTCGCCGGCGGCCGGGCCGTCGATTTTCCAAAGTCGTTTCTTAAGATCGATCAGGTCGTGATGGTCGGCATGGGCGGTTCGGCACTCGGTAGCGACGTCATCCGCAGCGTTTTTTTTGATCGACTGAAGCGGCCGCTGTCGATGGTCAATGGCTACGACCTACCCGCGGCGGTTAGCCCGCGAACGCTGGTGGTGCTCTCAAGCTACTCCGGAACAACCGAGGAGGTCCTGGCCGTGGCCGAATCGGCTCGCCGGCGGCGGGCGCGGATTACCGGCCTGACGATCGGTGGTGCGCTCGGCGCTTGGCTTCGCCGGCACCGGCTACCGTGGTACCAGATAGACGGCGGGGCCAATCCAGCCGGACAGCCGCGGCTGGGATTAGGCTACAGCGTGATGGGACAGCTGGGTTTGCTGTCCAGCTTGGGATTAGTATCGATCAGCGGCCGAACCGTGGCCAGATTGGCCGATTACCTTGAGCGGCGGGCCTGGGGTTTTGACATTGCTCGTTCGAAGCGGGTCAACGCCGCCAAGCAGCTAGCCGCATCACTGCGTTCGTCGCTACCGTTGCTGGTCGGCGCCGAGCATTTGAGCGGCAGTGTCCACGCCTTTGCCAACCAACTCAATGAAACTGCGAAGACGTTGGCCACGCCGTGGCAGCTGCCCGAGCTCAACCACCACCTGCTCGAAGGGCTGCGGTATCCGCCGGCTGCCCAGCGGGCGACCATGGTTATCTTTAGCTCAAGACTGTATCGTTCGCGGCTGGTCAGGCGCGTCCGAGTAACGCGCGAGCTGGTCGAGCGAGCCGGTCTGAGTGCCAGCGTCGTTCCAGTCCAAGGCGGCGACCGTTTGACCGAGGCCTTTGATCTGTTAGTCCTCGCTGGCTACACCAGTTTATATTTGTCGGTTTTGCACGGGGTCGATCCATTAGCGATTCCAACCGTTAACGAGCTGAAGCGTCGCTTGGGCCGAGCTGGTCGCTGAGCCTGGCTCGTGTCAACGCCGCCGGTCACCCATGCTTGGACCGGCGGCGTTGATGTACTCGAACCCATCTCAAAATTCCATTCCGGCGCTGCGGCTCGGAATTTCGGGCTACGGGGCTTCGTCTCGGACTCGAAATATCACGGACATTTCTCGTCCTCCGATCACCGCCCCAGCGGGACCCCGCTTCGCGGTGGCTCACCCCTCGCCGACGAAGTTCCGCCCCTCGGCTCGAAAGCGAATTTTGAGATGGGTTCTTGGCTGACCGGCACGCCGGCGGTATACTTTGAGCATGTTGTCGTTGGTATCGCGGGTTCGGTCGTGGTACGCCGCCCACGGAAGTTGGGTTGGTTACCTGGTAATTTTTACGCTCGCCTTTATTTTGTTCGCGTACTGGCAGTACCTGCCAGTCTTTGCCGATCCAGACTCGTTCTACCACGCTAAGCTGGCGGTCTTGCTCCGCGATGGGCAGTTGGTCACGGATTTTGTTTGGCTGCCCTTTACCACGCTCAGCCATGCCTACGCCGACCAGCACTTTTTGTACCATTTACTGTTGGTACCGCTCGTCAGCTTGACCGACCCGCTGATTGGCTTGAAGTTGGCGACGGTGGTGCTGGGCGCGCTGATGGCTTTAACGTTCTACTGGTTCTTGCGCCGTTGGCAGATCCACTGGGCCATGGCGGCGACGGTGCTGTTGCTGCTGATCAACCCCTTCAGTTTTCGGATGAATTTGGCTAAAGCCTCAAGCTTGTCTTTGATTTTGCTGCTACTCGGCTTGGCGGCCGCGTTTTCCTACCGGCCGTGGCTGGTGGGCGTGTTGGCTTTTTGGTATGTTTGGTTTTACGGCGGCTTTCCGTTACTGGTGGTGGCGACAGTGACTTTTGCTGTGGTCGGATACCTGCATAAACGATTTGTCCGCCGTGAAAACCCAAATGTCTTCCTGCACCGCGTCCGCGCCCTGCTTGGCCGTCTCTTCCGGCACCGGCGGGTGCGGCGGCTCAACCTGCGTTTAGCCCTGGCGGTGATCCTGGGTACGGCTCTCGGCCTGGCCTTGAATCCGTTTTGGCCGGAGAACCTTCGTTTTTACCTAGACCAGTTCATTCGGATCGGCATTGTCAACTACCAGAAGACCATCGGTGTCGGCGGCGAGTGGTACCCCTACGAGTTCATTGACTTGATTGCCAACACCGTGCTGGTATCTATTCCTTTGGTTATTACCTTGGTTCTATTGGTCGTCAATTGGCGGAAGCAATCGAGTCGATCGATGACGCTGGGGTTGCTGTGGTTGTTTTTTCTGCTGCTGACGCTGAAGTCGCGACGCTACGTCGAGTACTACGTACCATTCGCCGTGC
>JACQKI010000077.1 GCA_016204645.1 Candidatus Kerfeldbacteria bacterium | reverse complement strand
CCATGATCGCGGTCGTACTGGGCGTCGCTGTCGGCTTCGGTCTGTTCGGAGCCTACCAGCGGCGGCAGTCGACCGCGTAGTCAACAATTGCTGAGACAGAGTCTCGGCACAACTTGAAGTGGGAAGCTCGTTGGGGCGTGGTGGTTGAAGCGATGAGCTTCAGCTGCCCGCCCCTTTTTGATTTGGAAGATGGGAAATGGAATATAGGGTATGGGACGAAACGCGTTTGTGGGTAAAAATTTTCTGGACAATTAAGTAGTCCTTTGCTAGGGTGGTGGCGATGGCGCTTGCTTTGCCATTGTCTGAACGCAGTTCACGAAGCCGTCAGCGCGTAGCCGCGGCCCTAATTGTGGTCGCGGTGATTTCGTCACTGGTGTTGTTCTGGCGATTGGGTGAAAAGCCGTTGGAAAACTGGGACGAAGGGATTCATGCCAATGTCACTTTGGAAATGTACCGTCAGGGCGCTTGGCTCGATTTGTCGTACCGCGACGAGCTGTACACGGCTAAGCCGCCGTTGTCGTTCTGGCTGCGGGCCGGGCTGTTTCCGGTGCTCGGCGAAACCGAGCTGGCGATTCGATGGTGGTCAGCGGTAGCCGGCGTGGCCACGGCCGTGCTGCTGTCGTACTGGGCCTGGCAGCTGTTTGCTAATGCCCGGATGGCAGCGTTGGCTGGGTTAGTTTTTGTGACCGGTCGGTACGTCATGTTTCACTCGTTTCGAACCGGCGAGACAGATGGTTTGTTCATACTCTTGTTGGTCGCGGCCCTGTATGCGTACTGGCGTTCTTTGCAGTCGCCAGGCTGGTTTGTTTGGTTTGGGGTGCTGACCGATTTAGCGGTCATGACCAAGTCACTCGCTGGTGCGATTCCAGCCATCATCGTGGCGATTGATCTAACGCTTGGCCGACGCTGGCGACAGCTGGGTTGGCGAAAGATTGGCTGGAGCGTATTGGCGGCGGTCGTGGTGGTATTGCCGTGGCACGCGGTTGAGCTTGTTCGGCACGGCCGTGAGTTTTGGCAGAGCTACTTCGGGTTTCACGTGCTGGAACGGGCCGGTGAGGTACTGTACGCTAATCAAGTCCCGTGGTACTGGTACGCCGATATCGTTGGCCGACGGATGTTTCCCTACGTCGCGCTTGTGCCGCTGGCAGCACTGTTAGCGCTGCGTCGCGCGATCCGTGATCGCGACGAACTCGATCGGTTGCTGTTGGTATGGTCGGCCGTCGTGTTCGTAATGTTTTCATTGATTCAGACGAAGTTTGATTGGTACATCCTGCCAATCTACCCGGCCTTAGTGCTGCTCGTGAGCCGGGCAGTTTGGGAGTTGGTTAAGCAGCCTGGCCGATTGGTGGTGGGCGGATTCTTAGTCAGCCTGGCCGTGATGGTCTTCGTCTTGCCGCGCGGCTTAGCGCACGAAGGTTTGCTCTGGTTCCTGACACCGTACGCCTACCTGCCCGAGGCGGCGCTGACGAGCGGCGGACGAGTGGTGGTTGGCTTGGGCGTGGCCGGCCTGGTGTGGCTGACGGCGGTGTGGCTGCGTCGTCGGCTCGCGCGACCGGAAAAACTGCTGGCGATGCTCGCCGCGGTCGCCGTCGTAGTTTTGTCGCTCGGGTGGCAGGCTTCGTACCTGCGGCACCTGCCGACGGCCGGACCGTTCAAAAACATGGCTCAGCAGCTTGACGATCTGAACGCGACCGAGGTGGAGGTGGTTGACATCAAATTGTTAACCAGTCCGGCCGGCTACTTCTATCTGCGGCGGGTGCCGGGCTTGATGGTTCGAGAGGTGGCGGTCGAGGCGGCCCGCGGCCCGTACATCCTGACCACGGCAACGGAGCGCGATCGATTTCCGAGCAGTCGTGCTATACTAGAACGTGACCGCTACGTCTTGCTCGAGTGGCGACCAGCCGGAGCCTGAGTCTATGAATCCACGTTTTTCTGTAGTCATTCCTTTTCTCGATGAGGCGGCTAGCCTGGACGAGCTCTATCATCGACTCGTGGCGGCGCTCGAGCCGCTCGGTCGATTTGAGCTGATTTTTATCGACGACGGAAGCACGGATCAGTCGTGGGCCGTGGCCGAGCGGCTGTTCCAAGCTGACCAGCGGGTCAGTCTGGTAAAATTTCGACGCAACTTAGGTAAATCAGCGGCCTTAGCCGTCGGGTTTCAGCGAGCGCGCGGGGAGATTGTCATAACGATTGATGCCGACTTGCAAGATGAGCCGAACGAGATCGCCAAACTCGTGGCCGCCCTGGATCGTTGGGATCTAGTCACCGGCTGGAAGCAGCAGCGCAACGATCCGTGGACTAAGCGGCTGCCCTCGAAAGTCTTCAACGGCGTGGCCCGGATACTCTTCGGCGTTCGTTTGAACGACCTGAACAGCGGGTTAAAGGTCTTGCGCGCCGACGTGGCCAAGTCAATCGACCTGTACGGCGAGTTTCATCGCTTCGTGCCGATCCTGGCCTACCTCCAAGGCTGGCGGGTGGGAGAACTGCCGGTCCAGCACCACCAGCGCAAGTACGGCCAGTCGAAGTACGGCTGGAAGCGCTTCGTGCGCGGCGCGCTCGATTTGCTGACGGTTGCCTTCCTCGGCCGCTTTTCCAACCGGCCGCTGCACCTGTTCGGGTCGATCGGATTGCTGTGCTTCAGCCTCGGTTTTCTGATGGCCCTGTACTTGACCATCATTTGGTCCCAAGGCCAGTCAATCGGCCAGCGGCCGCTCCTGACGTTTGCTGTTTTGTTGTTGCTGACGGGGCTGCAGTTTTTGTTCACGGGCCTGCTGGCTGAGCTGATCACCAGCCGGTCGGTGCCGCGACGCTACCCAGTCGAGCGGGTGCTCGACCGTCAGCACGGCGATGACCGGTAAGCGCTGGATCCGCGAATTCCTCCGGTGGGGAATCGTGGTCCTGGTGTTTGTATTTCTGTGGCGGCGAGTGGCCGCTGACTGGCCGACGGTGGGTACCGTCGTATCCCGCATCAGCTGGCCCTGGCTAGTGGGTAGCTTTATTCCGGGTCTGACGTACTTTTGGCTGCGGGCCGTGACCTGGCACCGGTTGCTCGGCAGCCTGGGCGTGCAGACGAACCGACTGACGGCCTGGAACATTTGGATGAAGGCCGAGGTGGTTCGTTACATTCCCGGCTACGTCTGGTCCGTGCTCGGACGGATGGCCCAAGCCGGCCGAGTGGGTACGAGCCGGACGAACATCTTTGCCAGCATGGCGCTGGAGGCGATGTTGCTGGTATCGAGCTGCGCCGGCTTAGCGGCGGTGCTGCTGATCGGATATCCGCAGCACCAATGGCCAGGGCGAACCGCCGTGCTCGTGGCGGTGGCCTTGGCCAGTTTGGTGATGACGCTCAGACCAGTCTCGAGCGGCCTGGTTCACCTCTTGCAACGGCTCCTGCGGCGACCAACCACACCGATCGTCGGCAGCCATGCACCAGCCTTTGTCTTGATGACACTTAGTTGGTTGATGTTTGCCGTTTTTCAGTTGTTCGTGGCGCAGGCCTTAGGGGTGGTCATGGCCGCTTCACTGGTGACCTTGGCCGGCGTGTTTCTGCTCAGCTGGTTGCTGGGTTACCTCAGTTTTGTGGCGCCGAGCGGGCTGGGCGTGCGTGAGGCGTTTTTACTCTCCCTGCTAGCACCGCTGATGAGCGTTCCGGAAGCCGTGGCCGTGGCGGCCGTCAGCCGGGTGTCGATGATCGTGGTGGAAGTGCTGGTCTTGGGGCTGGTACACGTATTGGCGAGACGGTCAGCGCGCGATGCCCAGCCGTCTAGTCAAGATCTGGCTGCGCCAAATACGTAAAGACACCAGGCTGTCAGTTGCTTATGTCGTCTGGTTGTGCTATACTGTAAAAATCAAAAACATACATAATCGGAGGATCAAATGAAACAATACGCACTTCGCCTCGTGGCCGTTCCGCTGCTCGTGCTGATGAGCGTGGGGCCGCTTATGGTACCGACGTCTGCCGAGGCGGCGACGAAGAAGTCTAAAAAGAAATACGGGACCGTGAGTACGTTCCTCGGCCGGCAGTACGCGGGCGATGGCTTGGATGCCAACAGCGCGTACCTCGACAATCCTGAGGGCTTTGTCGCTGATGCGAATTGTACCTTCACCATCACCGATACGCTCAACAACGTCATCCGCCGCGTCGACGGGACCACGAACGTCATGTCGACCATCGCAGGGAACGGCCACTTCCTGTTGAAAGACGGCGCGGCAGCCTCATCCTCGTTCCGCTGGCCGAGCGACGTCGAGCTTGGACCGAGCGGGGAAGTCTT
>JACQKI010000076.1 GCA_016204645.1 Candidatus Kerfeldbacteria bacterium | reverse complement strand
CATGACGATGATGGTGTTCTTGAAGTTGACGCGCTTGCCGGTCGCGTCGGTCAGGTGGCCGTCCTCCAACACTTGCAGGAGAATGTTGAAGACGTCGGGATGGGCCTTCTCGATTTCGTCGAACAGCACGACCGAGTAGGGCCGGTGCTTGACCTGGTCGGTGAACTTGTTGCCTTCGCGGTAGCCGACGTAACCGGCCGGCGCGCCGATCAGCTTGGAGACGTTGAAGCTCTCGCCGAACTCAGACATGTCGATCCGGATCAGCGCGTTCTCGTCGCCGAAGACGCGGCGGGCAATTTCCTTAGCCGTCTCGGTTTTACCGACCCCGGACGGTCCGAGGAAGATGAACGAGCCGATCGGGCGGTTGGGGTTGGCCAGCCCGGCGCGCGAGCGACGGATGGCGTCGGCGATGGCGTGAATCGCTTCGTCTTGACCGACGATTTTCTCCTTCAGCAGTTTCTCCAGATTCAGTAGGCGGTCGCGCTCGACTTTGACGACGTCGGTCAGCGGGACGCCGGTGATGCGAGCCACTACTTCAGCCACTTCCCGCTGGCCGATAGCCCCGACGTTCGGCGGCAGGGCGCGAAACTCGCGCTGCCGCAGCTTTTCGAGTTTGGTCTCGAGCATGGCTTCCTGGGTCTTGAGCGTCAGGGCGTGGTCGAAGTCCTCGTGGCTGACGGCTTGCTGCTTCTTGGCGCGGACCGACTGCAGCTCGTCTTCTAGCAGTCGAATCTTCCGGCCGTTGGCCGTGCCTTTGGCTTCGACTTTGACCTTGGAAGCCGCTTCGTCGACCAAGTCGATCGCCTTGTCCGGCAGGAACTTGTCTTGGATGTAGCGCTCGGACAGGTCGACCGCCGCCGTCAGGGCTTCGTCGCTGATGCTGACGCGGTGGTACTTTTCGTAGTTTTGACGGATGCCTTTGAGAATGGTGACGGTTTCCTCGGCCGACGGCTCGGATACGAAGATCGGCTGGAAGCGTCGCTCGAGCGCGGCATCGCCTTCGATGTGCTTCTTGTACTCGTCGAGCGTGGTGGCACCAATCACGCGGATGGTGCCTTTAGCCAAGGCCGGTTTCAGGATGTTAGCCGCGTCCATTGAGCCCGAGGCCGAACCGGCGCCGACGATGGTGTGCAATTCGTCGATGAAGAGGATGATGTTGGGGTCGGCTTTCAGCTCGTCGATGATCTGCTTCAGGCGCGATTCAAATTCGCCGCGGTAGATGGTGCCGGCCACGACCAGCGCCAGGTCGAGCGTCAGGATGCGCTTATTGAGCAGCGCGTCCGGCACCTCGCGCTTCATGATTTTCTTAGCCAAACCTTCAACGATGGCGGTCTTGCCGACGCCGGGATCGCCGATCAGGACCGGGTTGTTCTTCGTGCGGCGGGCCAGGATGTGGATCAGCCGCTCGATTTCGCGCTCCCGGCCGATGACCGGGTCGATTTTCTTCTGCAGCGTGACGTTGGTCAGGTCGGTCGCGAAGAAGTCGAGGGCGTTGGCTTTTTGCCGGTCGCGGGTGGCCGGGGCGACGGTCGGCTCCGAATCGCGCACACCCTCGAAGAAGCCCGAAATGTCGGGGAACTTGGAAGTCGATCGCAACACGAGCTGCAGGTGCTGCTTGGTTTCCTTGGGGTTGAGGTTGTGCTCCATCACCACCTTCTCGATGGTGGTGTCGTTGATTTCCAAGATGCCCCACAGCAGGTGCTCGGTGCCGACGTACTTGTGCTCGTACTGGCTGGCAATCAGGACGGCTTTTTCCAGCGCCCGCTTGGCCGGCAACGAGAAGCGCAGGTCGCTGATCGACAGCCGGCTGGCAGTGGTGTCGTTGCGTTCCCGGATGCTGGATTTTAAGCGGTTGATGTTGAATCCGGCGCGGTTGAGGATTTCAAAGGCGATGCCGCCTTTGGATTCGGCCAAGCCGTAGAGCAGGTGCTCGGGGTTGATGAAGCGGTTGTTGAGTTCCAACGCCAAAGCCGCTGCGTGCTGCAAGGTATTCTTGAGGTGGGTGGTGAACTTATTGATGATGTCGGGCGGTACGTCCATGACGTTGTCAGTCTACCAAAAAATATAGATGCGGTAAAAAATTAGTACCAGGCCACGACCAGTTTGTCAAGCCGACTGGCCGCCCATGGCCCGTAGCGCGGAAATCCGTTCGTTGATCGGTGGGTGGGTCATGAACAGCTTGGACAATCCGGAAACTTTCCGCCCGAACGGCGTATCGAAGTACAGGTGGGCGGTGGCCTCGCGGGCCGTGGGCATTGGCGCCTGGTTGACGCGCCCGATTTTTTCTAGGGCGCGAGTCAGGCCTTCGGGAAAGCGGGTCAGCAGCGCTCCCGAGGCGTCGGCTAGGAACTCTCGCCGCCGTGACACGGCCAGCTGCACGAGCTGGGCGATCAGCGGCGATAGGACCAGCAAGACGATGCCGACGATGGCTAAGACGCTGCCCGCGCTTCGGCTGTCGGACCGCCGGCCGCCGAAGTGGCCGCTGTAGAAAAACCACCTCGTCAGGAGCATTACCACGTTCACCAGCACCAGCACCAGCATCATCAAGCGCACGTCGTAATTTTGAATGTGGCTGAGTTCGTGGGCCAGCACGCCTTCCAATTCTTCGTTCGCCAGGTGGTCAATCGCGCCCGTGGTCACGGCCACCGAGGCATGCTGCGGGTCGCGCCCCGTGGCCAGGGCGTTGATCGCCGGATCGTTGATCAGGTACACCTTCGGCATCGGCAGGCCAGCGGTCAGGCAGAGGTTTTCCACCATCCGGTACACGTACGGCTGCTGCTGCTTGGTAATCGGGCCGCGTGCGCCGGCCACGGCCAAGGCCAGGCGGTCGCCACCGTAGTAACCGCCCACCGCCATAATCACGGCCACGGCCACGGCGGCCAGCAGTCCGCCGATCCCGTAGTCGGTCATGGCGCCGATGATCCAGCCCAGCAGCCCGACCAGTACGGTAAAGCCGACGATCAGCACCAGGCTGAAGGTTTTGTTGCGTGCGATGTAGTCGTAGGTGGTGGCCATCAGCAGCTTGTAGCTTTTAGCGGTTAGCTTTTAGAGATGCGAAAGATTGGCTTCGGCTACCAACTACAAGCTACCAGCTACCAGCTAAAACTTCACGGCCACTGGTTCGCGGGCCGCTTCTTGCTCAAGTTCAAAGAACTCGCGCGGCTTAAAGCCGAAACCGCTGGCCAGCAGGTTGGTCGGGAACGTTTGCTGGGCCGTGTTGAAGTCGCGGACGTTGGCGTTGTAGAAGCGGCGGGCGGCTTGGATCTTGTTTTCCGTGTCGGCCAACTCGTCCTGGAGCCGCAGGAAGTTCTGGTTGGCCTTCAGGTCGGGGTAGGCCTCGGCGATCGCGAACAGCGACTTGAGCGCGCCAGTCAGCAGGTTGTCGGCTTCGCCCTTGGCGTGCGGGCCTTGGGCAGAGATCGCGGCGGCGCGGGCTCGAGTCACGTTTTCAAACGCTTCGCGCTCGTGCGTGGCGTAGCCTTTGACCGTCTCGACCAGATTCGGAATCAGGTCGTAGCGGCGCTTGAGCTGGACGTCGATGTCCGACCACGATTCATCGGTCCGGTTGCGCAGCGTCACCAGCCGGTTGAAGGCGCCGATGACCCACAGCACGACCAGCGCCGCGATGCCGAGAATGATCCACCAGGTAATCATACGTAGTTCCTTTCTTTAGCTTGGAGCATTGTAGCGGTTGGCCTCGAGAATGTCCACCTGGCTGGCGACGATCGCGTCGTACTGGGAGATCGGTTCGGAGCTGACGATTTCCAGGAAACGGCCGGGGGTCAGGAGGCGTCGATTGGCCGCGGTTCTGACCGCCGGATTCGATTGCTGGTCGGCGCTGAGAAGACTGACCGGCGCAATCTCGACGCGCCAGTAGGTCGTCCTGGGCGTGAGGGTGACGGCCACCAGGCGTTCGCGGAGCGAGCCGTCTACGGCCGCGGACGTCGAAACAGTCAGTCGATCGCCGGCTACCGCCTTGATGGTTCCGGTTAAGCTGCGTGCATTGGTCGGGGTTTCGGGGACGGCCGCTTGCACGTCAGTTCCGGATGGCGCGGCCTGGGTGCTGTACCTGATTGGTGCGTGCGCAGAAAAAAACCAGTACACTGACAGAGCGCCAAGCACGGCCATTAGCGCAACTACAGCTACTGCGAGTCGGTGCGGACCAGCTGGCCTAGCCATATTTTTCCGCATTGACAGCGATTAATGATTGTGGCGCGGTGGTGCTGCTGCGCGTATTCGACATAGGCCCCTCTTTATGGTACTATAGAAGGTATTGAACGTCCGGTCAAAAGAAAAAAAATGCACGTTTACCCTATGCGCGTGCAGACTACGGGTTGGGTAAGAAGCCGACCACTGCTGGGAATAGCTTTCGTGTTCATGGTATTGAGCGCGGCCTACTTTTGGGTAGGTCCGGATACTGATGCGGCGGTTTGGAAAGACCCTGCGCCTTGCACGCCGCCGGTTGACGTCAGCGGCTGTCCGATCAGCGCGCCGCTCAATACCAGCAACTCCATCCAGACCAAGTCCGGGGATTTGACGCTGCTTGAGGGTTTGACCATCGGCAATTCAGACTTGATTATCGGCGACAGCGCGCCGCCCGACACGCCGATCTGCTGGAACGGCGTTTGCAAGAGCAACTGGGGCGACCCGTCGCAAGCCGGAAACTTCGTGCCGCTGTTTAATAAGGCCTGCAGCTCGGGTTGCAACGCGGACGGCTATTCGTTCAGCTCGGGCTTTGCTTCGATCCAGGCGCCAACCACCGCGCTGGCGGCCTGGCGCGCCCGAGCCAGCGCACCGGGAGTCGCCAATACGGCGGGCGTGCTCGGCGTCAGCCACCCGACCAGCTCGGTTTCGTACGGCATCTTCGCCCAAGCCGGTAACGACAGCTACGAGAACGCCGCGCTGTTCGCCAGCGCGCCGGCTCAGTCAGAGGCCTGGGCCGCCTACTTGGCCGGCGATGTTCGGGTGGCCGAACCGTGGGACGTGGTGGTCGGCGGCAGCGGCTTGCCTGCCCAGAACGGCGTCGGCGAGCTGTGCATCAATGACGAATGCCGGCGCGACTGGCCCCCCGACGGTACGGGCGACGCCCATTGGACCGAGAACGGCAGCTACTACGAGGTGACTGAAACCAGCTACCACCTAGCCGTCGGCAGCAACGGTTCAGGCGCGCCGTTCTTCGTCGAAACCGTGCCCTCGCAGTACAACGCCGATCTGATCGTCCGCGGCAGCGGCACGACGGCCACGGCGGTCGGATCGACCGAGGGCTTAACCGTTGAGTAAGCCCATGCGCGCTGCCGCGGTAACCACGGTTTCGGTCATGGCGCTCAGCCTCGCCTGGCAGGCTGCGGCCGTGACGTGGATTTCGCCCAGCCTGCCGCAACCGGGCGGCAACGTGGCTCCGCCCCTCAATACGTCGGCGGCGCCGCAGACTAAGCGCGGCGGCCTGACGATTCAGGGCACGGCCATCATTCCCAGCCCTAAATCCCTGACGATTGGTACGGTCGCCGGCCAGAGCCGGATCTGCTGGAATGGAGTTTGCCTATCGAACTGGAGCGAAGTGGGGCAGGCTTCCGGGTACCTCCGGCTGCAAACCGACCTCCCGACCTCGCCTGACACCGGGTACGTCAACCTCGAAGGAGTTTCGAGCGCTACTGCCCCGGCGGCTATCAGCGGCACGGCCGGCGCCCCGGCTTTCTTTACTCCGACCTACGGCGTGCTCGGGGAAGCTTCGTCCGCGCCCGGTATCAGCTACGGATTGTACGCGCTGGCCAGTGGCGTCGGCACGCAGCAGTTCGCAGTCTTCGCCTACAACGCCGGGCTGATCAACGCATGGGCCGGGTACTTCAGCGGCCGGGTAGCCATTTCTAACGCCGGAGCCGAAGGCTTTGATTTGACGATCGGTACTTCCCCGCCCGCTAACGGGCCAGGATCAAACGATCCGAGCCGGAGCGAGATCTGCTTGGGCGGGTACTGCCGATTCGACTGGCCGGTCGTCTCCGGCAGCGGTTTCTGGTCGCTGGTCGGGAGCGAGATACGTCCGAAGACCGCCGGCCGATCGGTGGCTGCGTCCGGCATCGGGGGAGTCGCGCCGTTCCGGGTCGACGTAGCGATTGACGGTGGCGGTAATCCGATCAACGCTGCTCTAAACGTCGCCGGAGGCGGGCAGTTCGAGCAGTACGTAGTCGGCGCCCCGGTCGGGTCGTCGACCTGCGGCGACGGCATCTGCACGGCGCCGGAGTGCGACGGCGATCCGCCCGGCTGTCCGGTGGCCAGGCTCTGCAAGCCGGACTGCGACATTACGCCGCCGCAAAACGTGCTGTTGTTGAAGGACTCTCTGCCT
Source organism: Candidatus Kerfeldbacteria bacterium (assembly GCA_016204645.1). Lineage (GTDB taxonomy): Bacteria > Patescibacteriota > Patescibacteriia > SBBC01 > SBBC01 > JACQPY01. The sequence continues at coordinate 74 of JACQKI010000076.1, read as the reverse complement.
TTCGAGGAATGTGACCCACTTTACATTCCTCCGCCCCCGGAAGAGTCCACCTGCATTGTTCTCGGCCCGCCGAT
>JACQKI010000075.1 GCA_016204645.1 Candidatus Kerfeldbacteria bacterium | reverse complement strand
TTTACGGTTTGGTGTCGGACTTCCCCGCGCTGCCGGTCCTTGACCTCGAACTTCCCGGCCTTGACCGTTTTCTCGCTGACCACCAATCGTACCGGAATGCCAATCAAGTCGCTATCAGCAAACTTGGCGCCAGCCGTGGCGTCACGATCGTCGTGCAACACATCAATCCCCTGCTCTTCCAGTTCCTCAACCAACTCATTCGCGGCATTCGTTACCTCATTCGCCTGTTTCGCATTGATCTCCACCACGTGCACGTCAAACGGCGCGACTGATTTTGGCCACACAATCCCCTTCTCGTCGTTGAACAACTCCACGATGGTCGCCATCACCCGGGCCGGGCCAATGCCGTAGCTGCCCATCACGACTGGATGGGCCTTACCGGCTTCGTCCGTGTACGTCAAGCCCAAGGCCTCGGAAAAACGCGTACCGAGCTTGAAAATGTTACCGACCTCAACTGCCCGAACCTCGACAAAATCGGTGGTCTTAAATCCCAGATCGCGCAGCACCTCATCGGTGAACACTTCTTTATTGACGGCCATGGATTGATCCATGTTTAGGTAAATCGTATCTTCGCCCGTATCGGTCACGGTTTGGAACTCATGCGAAAACTTATTGAAGGCGCCGCCGCTGGCAAACGTGCGGTAGGTTTTTTCACCGATCCCGACCTGGCGAAATATCGTATCGTAGGCTTTGGCCACCCGGTCATAGAACGCATCGAGTTGATTGGTGGCGGCGGTAAACGAATACAGGTCCTTCATCAAAAATTCGCGCGTGCGCAGCAACCCGCTCTTGACTCGCAGCTCGTTCCGAAACTTGGTCTGAAACTGGTAGACATAGCGCGGCAGATCCCGGTACGAACTGATGTGATCTTTCATGATCCGCGTCAACGGATCTTCGTGCGTCAGGCCGAGCCCGACTTCGGTGTCGTTCTTGAGCCTGGTCTTGAACCAGACGTCAACGGCCGCGTCTGACCAACGGTCGGTCGCTTTCCAGACGTCTGGATCTTGCAGCGCGGACAAATGCAACTCGACTGCCCCGAGCTTATCCATCTCGGACTTGATAATCCTAATGATCCGTTTCATGACCCGCACGCCCAACGGCAAGAACGAGTAGACGCCGGCCAGTTCCTTGTGCACGAAACCGGCGCGGATCAGCAGCTGGCTGCTCTTCGAGATTTCGTCGGCCGGCGTTTCCTTCCGGGCTTTAGTAAACAGCTGGGATTGCTTCATGTACTAGCATTTTCGCAGACTTCTGGTGTTTTCGTCAAAAGTGCACGCACGCTATACTTTAACCATGAGCAGTATTCGCATTGCTGGTGCTGGTCCGGCTGGTCTGGCGGCGGCCGTGGTACTGGCCAAAACCGGCTGGCCAGTCGACGTCTACGAACGAAATTCTGACGTCGGCCACCGGTTTAACGGCGACCTGCAAGGCCTAGAAAACTGGTCGACCGATAAAAACGTGCTGGCCGATTTATCTGCCGTAGGTCTCGAGGTGAACTTTCACTGTGCGCCGTTCTCAGCCGTAACCGTGACTGACGGCGTCAATCAGGAAACCTACGATCGAGGCCGGCCGCTGTTCTACTTGGTGAAACGCGGAGCCATGGCTGACAGTATTGACCAGGGACTTAAGCGACAAGCGCTGGCAGCTGGCGTGACCATTGAGTTCAACCAGAAACTCGACCCGGCGCTAGCCGAGATTGTAGCCACCGGCCCGCTCCACGACAAGCTAGTCTGGGTCGACAAGGGCCTGGTGTTCGACACGAACTTGCCGGATATGGCTGTCGGCCTGCCGATGGACGAGGCTGGCTACAGCGGATACGGCTACCTGCTGGTGACCAAGGGACACGGTTGCATGTGCACGGTGCTGTTCGATCAAAAATCGAGAATTGAAGAATGTTTTGCCACGGTTCAATCAATCTGCTCGAAACTGGTCAACCTGGATATTCAGCACCCGCGGTCAGTCGGCGGCACCGCCAGTTTTGCGCTCAACAACATCTGGCAGCGGGGGAACAGCCGCTACGTCGGCGAAGCCGCCGGTCTGCAGGATTTCCTGTGGGGCTTCGGCATCCGGGCTGCCCTGTGGTCAGGCTGGCTAGCTGCCCAGAGCATTATTGAACAGACATCGTACCCAAAACTGGCCGGGCGCATGTTCGCTGACCGCAACCGCGCCGGCGTAGTCAACCGTTACCTGTGGGAAAAGTTTCGGCGTCGCCGAAACGAGCGCGTCGTCCGGCGGATTGGCCGTTCCGCCGATCCCTTTGCCGCGCTCCGCTCGTTCTACACCTACAACCCGTTGCAGCGGCTGCTCTTCCCAATCGCGCTCCGGCACGTGCGGCAACGCTACCCCTGGCTCGGCCGGTAAAAGGAATCGCTCGCTGCAACTAGCCGAGCGATCTCTCTCCTCGAACTCCTCACTCCTGGAAAGGTACGGTCTTACTCGCTGACTTCCCGCAGCTCGAGCGTAGCCTCGATCGGGTGCGGGTTACCGAACGGAAGGCCGCGCTGCCGGAGCAGGTCGAGCACCTGCGACGTCCGGGCTTCCAGCGTCCGGTCTTCACCGGCCGACCACCAGGCCCGGCTAATCTGTTCGGCTTGCTCCAGGATCATGACGTACTCGACCGTAGCCCCGCTTGCGCCGCGAAACGCAATCTCAAACAGCCGGGCGCCCGGTTCGAGCGTTTTGGATGCTGCCTCGCTCAGCATGGATCGAATGGCGCTAACCAATCCGTCCAGGTCGGTCACCTGCTCGCGACGCAGCACCGTCGGCGTTTCGCGACTGGCTTCACCTTCCATTCAGTTCACCTCCCTTCGGTCTAAGAACTTAGCCAAGCTCCGTACTGACGAACGAGTAGCTCGCCGGCTTTCGATTGATCGGCCAGCAGCGCTTTCACCACCTTTTCCATCCGGCTGGCCTGCGAACCCTTAAGCAGCAGAACGTCACCCGGCTGGACGCGCTCGCGTAGCCAGGCTGCTGCCGCGGCTGGCTGGGTAAAGTGGTGCACGCGGTCAGCGGGCAACCCTTGAGCTACGGCTGCAGCCAGAGTGGCGCGGCCGTGCTCGCCGACCACCACCAGTTCGTCAATCCGTTCGTTGGCAACGGTTGTACCGACGGCTCGATGTGCCGGCTCGGTCGCCGTACCCAGCTCGGCCATGTCGCCCAGCACGGCCCATCGCCGACGGTCGGTCGGCCACTGGCGCAGCGCTTCGATCGCAGCCACGGCAGCATCCGGGGAAGCATTGTAGCTGTCGTCGATCAGCGTGGTCTTGAAGGCGCCAGCCAGCACCCGCATCCGGCCGGCCGGCGGCACGTAGCGGCGCAGCCCAGAAACTATTTCCACTACGTCGAGGTGGTAGGCCGCGCCCACCGCCACTCCGGCCAGGGCTGCGTAGACTGAGTGCCGACCGGCCACGCCGGGCAGGAAGACGGCAAAGCGCTGCTGGTTGAACTCGATTTTAACCAGTATGCCCCACTCCCCGGTAGCTTGGTCGCGGCTCGGCGCGGCGTCGATCGCCCGGACGGCGCAGCCGCCGTCAAAACCGTAGCTGATAATTCGCGCTGGTGCGACTTCGGCCAGCGTCCGCGCCCGAACGTCGTCGCCGTTCAGTACGGCCCAGCCGCGCGGAGAAACCGCGGTCACCAGCAACGATTTCTCAGCCAGGACTGCGTCAACCGTTCCGAACCGCTGCAGGTGGGTGGCGCCGACGCCGGTCAGCACGCCGACATTGAGGTGTGTCAGCTGGACGAGGTCGCGGATGTCGCCCGGCCGGTCAGCGCCCATTTCTAAAACCAAGGCAGTCGGATACGGCTGGCGCGTCAGCAGCAACCGCAGACCGTTGAACGCCGCCTGCAAACCGCGGCTGAAACCACTGGTCAGGTGCGGGGAGACGCCGAGTACGGTGAACGGCAGCCCAAACTCATTATTGAAGCTGCCGGCGCTCGACCGCACCACGTAAGCTGACGCCAGCACGGCCTCAATCGCTTCCTTGGCGCTGGTTTTACCGTACGAACCGGTCACGCCAATCACGTCCGGATGATACCGTTGGATCACCCGACGAGCCAGTACTCGCAGTAAACGGTACGCAAGGCGGCGCATAGTTCGTAGTCTACGCTACCGCCGGACAGCTGTCATTCGCTGTTCAACGGAGCTGTCGGCGGGATGTCGTAGTAGTGCAGGATGAAATCGGCGATCTCGCCGAACAGCGGGGCGGCGCTCGACTCGGCAAACTGGACGTCGCGCGGTCGGTCAATTCGAACCACCATCACGAACTTCGGATCGTCGACCGGCCCGTAGCCGGCGAACGTCCCGATGGTGACGTTTTCCTGGTAGCCCGGTCCGTCTGCTTTCGGGACTTGGGCCGTTCCGGTCTTTCCGGCGATAAAGTAACCGGGCACCCCAGCCCGCTGACCGTGGCCGTTCTTGACCACGTTGACCAGCATGGCGCTGACCGTGGTGGCGGTGGCCGGGCTGACCACCGGTCTGATCTCGCTCGGCTGCGTCACGGTGCTCGTCCCGTCAGGGTGGATCAGTTCGCGGACGATGTAGGGTTTCATCAGCACTCCGCGATTAGCTAGCGCTCCGTACGCCGCAGCCAGTTGCAGCGGGGTGACGGTGATGCCCTGGCCGTACGAGGCCGTGGCCGCGAAGATTTCTTTGCCGGCCCGCAGCGTCGAGAGATCGCCGGCCGACTCGCCTTGCAGTTCGACGTCGGTCTGCGCGCCGAAACCGAACTTTTTTAGGTACGATTCGAACGTCCGCGGCCCGATCTGCCGCATGGCATAAATCGCGCCAGTGTTGAGCGACTCCTCCAGCACCTGGGTCATGGTCTTTTGGCCATGCGTTTTGCCGTCCGAGTTGCGAATGGTGAAAGTGCCGATTTTGACGAAACCCTCATCAGTGTAGGTGCTCGAAGGCGCCACCGCTCCCTGGTCGATGGCCGCAGCCATGGTCATGCCCTTCATGACCGAACCCGGCTCGTACTGCTTAAAGATGGTCGGGTTGGCGTAGACGCTTGGATCGTCGACGTCGGCGTAATTGTTCGGGTCGAAACTGGGAGCCCCGCACATGGCCAGCACCGCGCCGGTCGACGGTTCGAGTACCACCACGCTGCCGCCGTCAGCCCCGTGCTTCGTCACGGCTTCGGCCAGCTTGGTGCAGGCGGTATGCTGGATCGTCCGGTCAATCGTCAAGACCACATCGTCGCCGTCGCGGGCCGGCAAAAATTCCCGAGCCCCAACCGCAATCCAGCGGCCAGCGGCATCGCGGTCAGCTTGCAGCTGGCCAACCCGACCAGCCAGCGCCTCGTCGAACGCTCCTTCCACGCCGTTCTGGCCTGCCCGCTGGTCGCCGTCGTAACCCAAGAAGCCGACGACGTGCGCCGCCGTTTCCGCTTCGGGGTAGAATCGTACCAGCTCCTCAACGAACTCGATGCCGACGTAGCCCAGCGCTTTCAGGCGCTCGACCACTGGCTTGCGAACCGCGTGCTTGAGCGGCTCGTACTGGTCGTTCGACTTGGCCAGCCGCTCGTAGACAACCGCACGATCAAGATCCAACATTGGAGCGATATTCTGGGCGATCTCCTCGGGATCGTCAGTCAGCTTCGAGGGATTCGCGTACACCAAGGTCAGCGGTTCGTTGGTTGCCAGCGGAAAACGCTGGCCGCTTTTTTCAACCGCGAAAATTTTCCCCCGGGTTGGGAAGAGCTGCTGGTAGAGGCTGTGCTGCCCTTCGGCCAGAGCGGTATAGAAGCCGTGCTGCAGGACTTGCAGCGAAAACAAGCGGATGGCCAAGGCCGCTACGAACACTCCGGCCACGACCGTCAGGACCTGGGTCCGATCGAGCGGCGTCCGGGACCGGCGGCGCGAGACCATGGCCAGACCGAGCCGTCCTAGCGCGCAGCCACGGCGCCGCTGCCGGTCGTGACGTAATCAACCTGCGAGACGCGAACCAGATCGAGCGACGACGTCACCCGTTCGAGCCGCTGCATTGACTGCAGCCGGTCGACCTCAACCTGCAGTGCGGCTCGCTGCGAAGCCAGCTGATCGAGCTGGTCGCTCAAATCCTTGACCTTCAATCCGTGCGTGGCGACGGCCGTGGTCAGCACTAAGTAGCTGAATCCGCCGACCAGTACCACGCCGATCAAGACAATCCGCAGGCCGAGCTCGGAAATCTGCAGGCGTTTCCACCACGGCAGCTGTTCTTTTGTTCTTTCTTTTCGCTGGTACATGATGAACCGTTAATGTTTAGTGTCGTTGTATTCCCCTCCCCTTCGCCCCCCTCCTTTCAAAGGAGAGGGGTTGGGGGTGAGGTTCGCACCACCACCCTGAGTTTCGCGCTCCGCGATCGCGGATTGGTTGTGACTTCAGCGAAACCCGGGGTGGCGGGATGCTTCGTGAGAATCCGCACCTGGCTGGCGGCGGCCTGCTGCCGGAAAAACTGTTTGACCATCCGGTCTTCGAGCGAGTGGAACGAGATCACGGCCAGCCGACCTCCCGGAACCAGCGCTTCGATGGCTTGCGGCAGGAACCGTTCGAGCCGACCGAGCTCGTCGTTGACCGCCAGGCGCAGGGCTTGAAAGGTTCGGGTAGCCGGGTGGAGGTGTCCGCGGCGTCGGATGACCCGGGCAATGATTGAGACCAGGTCGCCAACGGTTCTGATCGGCTGACGAGCCCTCGTCTCAACGATGGCGCGGGCGATGGCGCGGGACTGACGTTCTTCACCGTATTCGTAGATGATTCGCGCCAACTCCGCTTCCCGTTCTAGATTCAGAATGTCCGCCGCGGTCCGGATTTCCCCCGACCTGCTCGAGGGATCAAACCGCATGTCCAGCGGGCTGTCTACGAGTTGAAAAGAAAATCCACGGCTGGAATCTTGGAGCGATGCGCTTGATAGGCCAAGGTCAGCCAGGATAGCAGTAGGGTGAAGGAATCGGGTGTCATGCAGAATTTGTTTGAGGTTATCGAAACCGGAGTGGACGAAAGTGATGCGACCGGCGAACGACTTGAGATTTTGGCGCGCGATTTCGAGGGCTGCCGGATCGAGATCAATCGCCAGCAGCCGGCCGTCCGGCGCGGTGCGTTCCAGGATGGCAGCCGCGTGGCCGCCGGCACCGACCGTAGCATCGACGGTATGCTGACCTGGTCTCGGGTCGAGCAGCGACAGAACCTCTTGACGGAGCACGGGAATGTGGGTCCTGACCGGACCCACTCCCGGTGTTCCAGGTTCAGACGCCGAGTTCACCGAGCGCTTCAGCGATATCGCCGGCGTTACGCTCCGTGCCGGCCTGGTACCTCTGCCAAACGAGCGCGTCCCAAATCTCCAATCGGTTGAGCAGTCCGGCAATTACGACTTTCTTTTTCAAGCTGGCGAACTTCCGGAGGTAGTCGGGCAGAATCACCCGCCCTTGCTTGTCGACTTCCAGCTCCATCGCTCCGGCCAGCATCAATCGCGCAAAGGCGCGGGTGTTGGCTTTAGCCACGGGCAGCTTGCTCAGTCGTTCGGCCAACTGGCTCCACTCGGTCTGCGTGTAGACGAACAAGCAGTTATCCAGCCCCCTGGTCACGACCACGCCCCGACCCAGCTCCTCGCGAAACTTCACCGGTAGGGCTAAGCGGCCTTTGTCGTCGATTGCATGGTGGTACTCGCCGATGAACATGCGCTGTAGTTAGCCGAGAAATAACCTTATCCACTGACTGGCGAGCCCCGACGCCCGCTGGGGTCGGGATCCCGATTTCAGTTATCCACTGAACATCGGGGTTATCCCCACTTTTATCCACTTCTCGCCCCTTATCATCCATTTTACCCCACCAGTCACAACTGGTCAACTCCGTTAGAAGATTCTACAAAACAACACAAGTGAGAAATAATTGCAAAAAATAACTAAAAGCGACCTTCTAACGGAGTCAACACGCTACAGCATGTGGAAAATAGGACGTCAATTCAAAAAAGCCGCCCGATGGCATGGTCGGGGTGTTGATTATCACTCACACTGCGGCCTTAAGGTCGCAGTGTGGAATTCCTAACGACGTTTTACTTTGGTAATATTCGGCGACCGTCCATAGAACGGCACTACCGGCACGCCGTGTTTTGCTTTTTTCAACTTTTTCATCCCCTGCTCGGCCAGTTGCTTCATGGTCAGTTCACCGCGCACGCCTACGGCGGGAATCTGCGAAGCAAAGCTGACGGCGTTGGCCAAGGCGCAAGCTGTGCGCAAGGCGGAAAATGGTCCTGGACCATTAGCCGCGGCCAGGCCGTCAATGTCATGTACTGTAACTTTGTGTTTCTGCAACAACTCGTCAACCAACTTCAATAATTGCGAACTCGCCGGATGATCATAACGTCGTTTCAGCACCACCAATCGTTTATCCAACAAACCCACGCGCAATTCACTGCTCCGCGTACTGTCGAGCAAGAGAATCATCGCACGCCCAAAACCTTGAGCTGCCGAGCGATCGCCGGGTAACTTTGCTTGAATGGAAACTTTTCAAGTCTGACCCACCGGTAAGCCGTGTGTTCCCAGTCGAGTTTGACTTTGATCGTCCTTGATTCAAAAAGAAACGGCTTGGAAATCCAAGTCTTACCGATGTCCGGATGTTCCAAGCGAACAAATCGCGCAGCCTTAATCAGCTTCAGCTTAGAACGCGGGATGCCGGTTTCTTCTAAGATTTCGTGGTAGACATGTTGACGCGGATCGGCGCCGGCGGGCAAATGTCCGGCAATGATCCCCCATGCCCCGCGGTAGTATCCAACCAACGTCGAACGCTTCAAGATTAAGTAGCGATCACTGTGACGCAGCACTGCCACTACTGAACGCGAGGTACGGTTGGCTAGATAGGTCTCGGTCCACTTCAACATCTCATGTAACAATCGTTGGCGTTGCCGCGGTGGCCGAAAACTGTGGCGCGCGCCTGGCACGACAATCAAACGTTTTGGTTCGTTCAAGGCTTTGAACAAACGCCGAGATTCAATCAGAGGAATAGCGGCATCACCTGTGCCGTGAATAATCAGTACGGGCTGATGAATGTCGCGGGCTTCGCGCAGCGTATCGTAGTGGCGATAATCTTGGTAGTAAGAAAAATTAGCGACTAAACTTTTACCAAGACGTTTATCGTACCAACTGTGGGTTCCCTCTTTCCGCCAGGCGCGCACCACCCCTGGCGAGTAGCTCGCTCGAACATGGTACCTCGTGTCGCCAACCGGAGCAATCAGCAACAACCCCTTAAAAGCCGCGCCGCGTCGCTGGGCTAATAGTACCGCCGTGCCACCCAGAGAATATCCTAATCCGCCAACTGAACCTGGATTGACACCACGACAAAGCTGTAAGAACTTAGCGGCAGCCAAAACGTCCTGGATAGCCTTCGTATACGTCAGATTAGCAAACTGTCCGTCGCTTTGGCCGTGTCCAAACAAATCAATGGACAAAACCACTAAGCCGCGGGCTTGCAGGCGCTTAGCCAAGGTGGGAAACCAATAATATGAACGCAAGGCAGCCCGGCCGTGGACCAGGAGCATCGCCGGCATCAGCCGAGTCCGCTTACGTGGGTACTGTAAGTCGCCGCGAATCACCCGCCCATGATGCCGAATCTCAACCAAACTCATAACAACCTTACAACTTACAACTTCACTCATACTGAGCGCTGACCCGAATCACCTCGCCGCGCCCAAAATCGAGAATCAACAGCGAACCGTCACGCGGATCAACCTTAACATCAATCGGATTGCCTAAACCGGTGACGAAATCTTCAGTTTTCCAGAGGCCGGTGTCGTGCGGAATGATGCGAACAACCTTTTTTCCAATGTCGGGGTCGCGTGAGTTTGCGCCCCACAAGGCTATAAAAACATTGCCGCGGTATGCTTCCGGAAACTGATCAGCATCGTAAAAAGCAAACCCGTTGGCTGAGCTGTGCTCTTGCAGCAGCACTACCGGCGGTTCGGTTCCGTCGCAGTCCGGTCCCCGACTCACTCCCCAGCAGCCGACCCAACCGTAGTCTTTTCCCTGCTCCACGATGTTCAGCTCATCCGGCACTCCGCTGGCCGGAACGTCCTGGCCGTTGTCGCTGACGTATAACTTGCCATCATGAAACGTCATGCCGAACGGATTGCGTAATCCTTTAGCAAAGACTTTCAAATTTTTCCCGTCGGCGTCGGCCACGAGAATGGCAGCTTCTTGTGGATCAACTGCTGTCTCACCGCGGTCAGAACGAGAACCAGTCGCGATGTAGAGTTTTCCATCAGGACCAATCAGTGCCAAGTCAGTCTGGTGGCGGCCGGCTGGAAGTCCAACCACGATATCTTCGCGTTCGCCGTACGTTCCATCCCCTCGCCTGAGCAATTGGCTTACCATTCCGCGAGCAGCAACGAGCATCGTGTACTCGAGTTCACTTGCCGGACGATTCTCTTCAATTACATCGCTTGTGATTGGAACGAAGCTGATGCCGAGGAGCTGATTGAAACCGGAAGCAGCGAGCTGTTTCGAGCCATCATCACGGATACGGTATATATTTCCACTCAACTCACTCACAAAGAGGTCTTGCGATTTTTCCTCAAACGCCATCCGCGTCGGCTTGGTTAAGCCAGTGACGACTGTCTCTTGCGTAAATCCGGTAAAGCGGCGCTGAGCGACGTTTGTGTTTACCGATTCGGTGTTGGTGTTTGCCGACTGACTGTTCAGGTTTGAGACTACCGCTACGGGCGTGGGCTTGGTAAAACCACTCTTAATCAATCCCCACAGAAAATTAGCATCAGCTCCAACGTACCAGTACGCGGTTAGCCAAGCCGCAACCAGAGCGGCCACGAGAATCATGATGATGGTGTAGCGCCGCCGCATTGATCCAGTATAGCGGACTTACCAAAAACGTGCAGGCGTACGATTAGCAACAAGCATGACCGCAATTGATTTTTGTTGGAAAAAATGATATGCTAACGTCGTGACGATGCGGCTACTCATCACTGGACTGAGCGCTCTGGCTCTCATTTTTTTGCAGAGCAGCCGTTCCGTCGGTCAAGGCGCCGGCACCGTCGCCGACATCCCGCTGACCGTTACCGATTGGTCGAACATCAACCGGATCAATGAACCGGTGACGAGCGGCATCCCGATTCCGGCCAGCGCGACCGGCCTGAGCTGGGCCTTGTTTGATGGAGAAACCCAAATCCCGGTCCAAACCACGGTCTTACCAGGAATCAGAACGCCGTGGCTGTTGCTGGATTTTCAGACGTCAACCAGCGCCAACGCCGCCAAAACGCTAACGCTCAAGCAGCAGACGCCGACCGCCAACCACAGCCAGCCGCTCACCTTGAACGAAGACGCGTCGCAAATTACAGTCACCACGGGAACGTTCAGGACCCAGCTCAGCAAAACGAGCTACAACTTGCTTGATACCGTCTGGCTCGACAGCGACGGCGACGGGAATTTCGAAGCCGGCGAAGAGGTGGTTACTCCCAGTGCCGGAAATTTGACCATCAGCGACGTGTCCGTGGCCAACGGCGGCAGCGGCTTGGTGTACACGTCCGTCGCATCCAATTTTTCTTGGGAGTATGTGGGGTCGCTTCGCCGGACGCTACGCGTCGATGGCAGTTACCAGAACCCCGCCTCCACCCTACCCAACGATACTCTGCTAGATTTCACCACCCGCATTACCTGGTACGCCGGGCAATCATTTGTCAAAGTCGATCATCTTATCCGAAATTCTTTCGAATCCCAGGAACGTTGGGTTAAGCTAACCTCGGCAAAGTTGAATGTCGGTACCTCGACCGAAACGAACCGGATCGCCCGTTCCGGCGACTTTATCTGGTCTAACAATGCAACCGGCACATCAGTTCAGCTTCTTCCGACGACATTAGATATATCCAACGAGTACGATCCGTATGCTGTTCCACCAGTCGAACGGGAACAGTATGACCCGCCGATCAACATTGATACGAACGGCGGAATGATCATCGGCGATCTATCCTACCATGGCGCGACGGTTCAACTTGATTTTGCCGCCACGTTGGCGGGGGCCGAAGCGACTCGCCGAACAAAAGCGGCTAAGGATCCGATGATTGCCCTGGCTCCCGAAGCCTACTACGCTAACCTCAGCGCCTTCGGGAGCGAACATTTCGGTACGTACCAAGACGAAAAAGACACCTACACCAAGTGGGGCTGGACTTGGCCAAATTCCGGCCCCGAGTACTATTGGAGCGAAGAACACAATCGGCCGCGGGTGCAGAACATGTATATGACCTGGTCGCTAACCCAAACTGATGATTTTGAAGCCGATGAACTGTGGCAAAATATCATGATGCTGGCCCGGGTGCAGATTCCATATTACCTCGACCGTTTACGGACTTACGCCCGGTTTTGGAACTGGGAATGGACGTTCCGCAGCGATAATTATGCTTTTAACGGTTCATATGCCGATCGGTGGTATTATGGAAATGATATTGATCGAGTACCGGTTATTCAGCCGACACGAACTGCCGCTGATCAAGATTTCATTGATCACAACGTAAAATATGCCAAAGCCGATACGACGCATATGTGGAATGGCGGTTCGATCGACTATTACTATTTGACCGGCGACAAAGACTCCTTGCAGGCGGCCATCGATTTGGCCGAGGAATGCAAATTACTTTTTTATGGTCCTGTTTACAATCACACGCCAGCCAATACCGGCGTCAGCGGAACCGGGTCGAGGGGAACCATTCGATGCCTCCAGATCTTTACGCGGACGTGGGAGGCGACGAACGATCTGCAGTGGAAAACCGCGGCCGATGGTATGCTGCCGTACTTTCTTCAATCACCTACCTATGACCAGCGCGGCTTCTTTTACTCGGACGTCTGCGACATCGACGCGGCCCTGTGCGCCCAGTATCCTGGCGGCAAGTTTTTTGGGGGGTTTCCGACGGCCGTAGCAGTTGATTCGCTCTATCGATACTATCTCCTGACCAACCACGCCGGAGTAAAAACGCAACTGCTACAAATTTCCCAGTTCATGCGCGATACCGCGCTTGATCCAGTCACCGGCTTCGGCGGTTCCAGCTACATCATCGATTCTCCGACTCAGGGCAGCGTGGCCCGGACCGCGGACATCTATGGACGGGCGTCAAGGGATTTTGTGAATACCATGGTGATTGGATACCGTTTGACCGGTGAAAGTTCCTACCTAACGAAAGCAAAACTCGCCTGGGGCAAAGGTACCAAGGGTGTTCAGGGTAGTGAGTATGCAACAGATACTCAGGTTGGCCGCTGGGAAAACTCTTTGCAGGCCTGGGACCCGTATTCCGGCCTGTTTCCCGAAGGCGGCGATCTGACCTATGCCAGCTTCCTCTTCTACGACGCCGCGCGGCAAGATACCACGCCGCCAGCCGCGGTCACCAACCTGACGGCTGCAGCCGGTTCGTACAGCCTGAAGGTTGACGGCCGTCGCCTAACCCTCCGACCATTCGGCATCGCCTACCGCGATAAGCTCTGGGCCAAGCGGGTGACCTTTGCAGCGCCGAAAACAACGCTGTATTTTTTTATCCCACCAAAACCAGTTGCCAACGGCGCGATCGTAGTCTACAACAGCCGGGGCAGACGCCTGGCCACCCACAAACCTTTCAACCGTTTCGCAAAAAATGGTTTGAATGCCGAACTACGGTTCGAGGCGCTGAGCGGAAAGCTACTGCTGGCCGTCGGCTCGAGAAATTCAACGGCCCGAGTCCAGGTCTACGAAGTCACTCGAAAAGGGTTGAAGAGCATCAGTACGCTCAAGCCGCCGCGCCTGGCTCGAAACTCCAACGTCATGGTCAAACTGATCAAGGTCTACGCGGCTGAGCATGGCTTAATCTCGTTCGTGCCAGGCAAGCCTTCCACCATTGCTGTTTGGCGGTACAACCTGACCAAAAACAAGTTCATTCGCGATACAAAGTTCAACCTCAAACGCCTGAAGCTGCGGGGACAGCAGCTGACGCTGACGTCAAATTAGCTCAAGCAGCAGTCAGCGCTGGTACGAGATTCGGAATACCTTACCCTCGAAAATCGACAGGTAGTACAGCCGACCGTCTGGACCAACATCGAGGTCAACTGGACTTTCAGCGCTGGTATGGAACCGGCGCACGCTGCCGCGTGTATCCAAGCGTCGAATAAACCCCTGCAGGTAATCGGCAAAGAAGTAGCTGCCGTCGTAGGCGCCGGGGAAATTGCGGCCGCGGTAAAAGACACCGCCGGTAATCGCGCCGTTGTCGCCGGTGGCGTACTGATAGATGGGATTGACGTACCCGCTGACTGAGCAGCGGCCTTCGCACGTTGGCCAGCCGTAGTTGCCGCCGCGCTTACCGCGATTAACTTCTTCCCAGGTGTTCTGCCCAACGTCATTGATACGAATGGCGCCGGTTTTAGGATCGATCCCGAACGTGAAAGGATTACGTAGACCGAGCGCGTAGATGGCCCGATTCTTACCGCGGGCACGCGTGTAGAACGGGTTATCACTCGGAATGCTGCCGTCGCGGTTGAGGCGCAGGACCTTACCAAGCAGGTTAGTCAGCTTCTGGCTGTTGGCACGGTTGGCATTATCACCGACGCCGACGTACAGCTTACCGTCACGGCCAAACTGCAACGCCCCGCCGTTATGGTTAGTTGCGCTCGACAAGGTATTCAGCTCGAGCAAGATTTTCTCGCTGCCGCTCTCAGCCACATCCGGGTTGCTGCGGCTGGCCCGGAATCGGCTAACCCGATTGTGGGCTGGGTTACCGGGCACCGTGTAGTAGAGATACATGAAACGGGTAGTAGCAAAATCCGGATCGAATGCCAGACCGAGCAGTCCCCGCTCGTTACTCGAATCAGTCGTCACCCTCAGAAACGAACGGCTGAGCAGTTTTCCGTTTTTTATGACCCGGAGTTTTCCGGTTTGCTCGGTCACGAATAAGCGGCCGTCCGGGGCAAAGGCCATGGCCGTTGGTCGCGATAAGCCGCTGACATAGGTTTGCTCAGTAAACCCGGTTGGCAGGGCCAAGACGACGCTTGGAAACAGCAAAAGTCCGGCCGCGACGGGAAACACAGTCATGAAGCCGACTGGCCTCACGGTTAGCGCGTGACTGACAGCTCGTCTTCGCTGGCAATCCCCTTCTTGACGAGCACGTTACGCATTTTCTCGTGCTGGGTACGGACAATCAGCCATTCTTGATCGTGCCGGCGGATAATACCGAGAAATCCATCGACAGTATTTGTGAGCTTATCGATTTTTCTATGCAGCGCGGGCATTTCCACCTTCGTGAGTTGACGAAGATCAGCCTCAACGCCAAAAAACCTCGGCTCTAAAAGCTCCTGTATTTTCTTGAGGTCCTCGTTCGTTAGTGACATTTCCATAAACTCCTGCGCCCCGATTTGTCTGCCCGCAGCATATCACCCCCGCCTTGGCAGTCAAGCTTTGCCACGTGACGCGCCGAATGCCTGCGCTTTTACGTGGCTTCCTCCCGAATCAACTCTGGCCCATGATCAATCGCCAGACCTGCATCCCTTCCCATCAAACGCTTATCCAGCGCGGCCACGTCCCACGACACCGTTTTCCGAAATCCAATCCGGTCGTCGGCATGGTGCTTGGCCAGCCCGAACATCGCCCCGGTCGTGACGACGTACTCGCCGTATTTGTCGTTAATTTCATCCATCGCTTTTTCCAAACCGTAATCTTTCGGCTTGGCAAAGAGCGAACCTTGTCGGCTGACTGGTACAAGATTAAAACAGCCGACCGCGAAGTGCGTTGGCACGCCGGCTTTGTGCTGCTGGCGAAAAATATCCACCGCGGTTCTAAACAGCGCGCGGCTATCTGCGGTCCGATCAGGAAACCGAACTGAATCCCCGCCACTGCCAAGCGTCGTGCCAAAGCCCAGCCAAAATCCTCCAGCTTCCATATCTAAACTGCGCAATCTGCGTCCGGTTTTTTCGCACAGCTTCATCAGCACCGCTTCGTGAAAACGATGGTCCACGGTTCGTCGCCGCAGCACGTGCGAATGGCCGACTGATTTCGGCGGCCGGGGCGTCTGCACGCCCGACAACTCAACGCCATTCAAGTTCGCCCATAATTCATACCCCTTAATACCAAAAGCTTCCATCAAGTTCGTGACTGGGTAGTGCTTCAACTCCCATAAGTTCTTGATGCCAAGATCCAACAACCGCGCTTCCATCCGATGCGCGATTCCCCAGGCCTCAGTCAATGCCTTTCCTTCAAGGTAGCCGTCAAGATTTTCCCGCGTCAGCACCACCAGCTCGCCCTTCGGCGCCGTGTCGCTGGCAAACTTCGCCAGCCAGCGCGTCGGCGCAATACCCATCGAGCACGTCAGCCACTCGCCGACTTCGTTAAAAATTCGCTGCTTTATGCGCTGAGCAAGCTGCGAAGCGTCCGTCACGTCTTTCACAAAACCCGTCAGGTTCACAAACGCCTCGTCAATCGAGTACGTTTCAATGTCTTCCGAATACTCCGCTAGAATGGAAAAAATCTTCTCGGTCGTTGAACGATACTTGGGCGGATCAACTTCAACCACGATCAAGTTCGGATCGAGCGCTAATCCGTCTTTGACCCGCGTGCCCGTGACAATCCCCTTGGCCTTGGCTTCCTTCGAAGTCGCAATCAAACAACCGTACAGCGTCATAGTAGCTGCCACGCCCAACGGTTTGCCGCGATAAAATGGGTTCGCCTGTTGTTCAACCGAGGCAAAGTATGAATTGACATCGAGATGGAGGATAATGCGTTGCATTGAGTAGCTTATAGTTGAGCTTCGTTAGCCACGTATTCGCGGTATTCGCATAGATTCGTAGATTCGCATTTGACAATTGACTTTTGACTTGCCAAGACGTAGAGTTGCCACATCGCAACGGAGGGTAGCCGCACCTTCCTAATTCGTGCACTGACACGCTGTTCCAGAAGTTCACTCCGAAAGTGAGGTGATTCCTGTGCAGCTGATTCCGACGATCCTTGGGCTGGGGATGCTCTTCCTAGGATCTGCCGTACTCTTCACACGACTCTACGGTAATGTCTCTCGGCGGAAACGATGGGGACTCGGCATCATGTGTCTCCTCATCAGCTTTAACCTGCTGAGGATAGGCGCGGGTCTAGAAAGGCCTGCCATTCTGGGTTGGGCTTGGGTTCTGGGCATGTGGATTACTGCCATCATGTTCATCTGGCCTGCCCGGAAACGCATTCCTCCGAAAGTGAGGTGAGGCATGGAATTGGTAGTCCTCGTGATGCTCGTCGTGGCGGTCTTGGTGATCGTCTCGATCATTCTCTCGTTCGCGCGGCTGCCCCGACGTTCTGGAATGCGCGTGACGGTGACCGGCGCCTTCGCCTCGCTGATTGGAATCAGCCTCCTGATCGCCGCGGGAGTCGCCCGGCAAGAACCGCTGACCGTCGCCATCATCGGTTTGGCGACGCTGGCTGCCTTGGTCCTGCTCCTGATCGGCGCCTTCGCCGGGTTTGAGAAGATTTCAGCTCCTGATTCACCGAACGACAGACTGTCCCAGAAGTTCACTCCGAAAGTGAGGTGAGACTCATGCAGGCGATTCTTTTCCTCGGCAGGCTAGCGCTCCTGCTCTCAATCATTCTGTTCGTGCCCATGTATGGCATGATCCTACCCAGCGTGCTGATGCTCGCG
>JACQKI010000073.1 GCA_016204645.1 Candidatus Kerfeldbacteria bacterium | reverse complement strand
GCGGCGGCAAAGTCATGGGCACGCAGAAAATCATCGACGCGCTCGAAAGGTTGAAAATCAATCTGGGAACGTTTATCCCTGGCTACAGCTACCACCTGCTGCGCGAAGCTGTCAGGCAGCAGCGCGATTTTTCCGATTTGAAATTTTTGGTCTTCGGCGGCGAGCGGGTCAGCGACGGGTTGCGGCAGAAAGTCCGAGAGCTGACCGAGCAGCTGAAAGCGCGCGAGGTTCAAGTCTACGCCACTTACGCGCTGACCGAAGCTAAGACCGCTTGGTTGCAGTGCAGTGAAACTACCGGTTACCACCTGTACCCCGACTTGGAGTACATCGAGCTGATTGATAAGGACGGCAACCGCGTGCGCGACGGCGAGCCGGGCGAGATTGTTTATACCGCCCTTGACTGGCGCGGTTCGGCCGTCGTCCGCTACCGCACCGGCGACCTGTGCAAGGGCATCGAGTACGGCCCGTGTCCGGTCTGCGGTAAAACCGTGCCGCGGATCATTGCGGATATTCAGCGTTCGAGTGACGTCAAGGAATTCCACCTGACCAAGATCAAGGGCGAACTGGTGAACTTAAACGAGTTCTACCCGCTGCTGTCCGGCATTAAGGAGATCGAAGAGTGGCAGGTCATCATCAAAAAACACAACGACGACCCGAACGACCTCGATGAAATTGACGTCTTGATCGCGCCGAAAGTGGGCGTTGATTTCAAAAGCTTGAAAGACTACGTCGTCAAGCAAGTCCACAACACAGTCTTCATTTCAGCCAACGTCAAGCAGGAAAAAATGGAAAAGTTGCTGGAGCAGATGGGTATGGAGACGGAGCTGAAAGAGAAGAGAATTCTGGATTTGAGACCGAAGGGGTAATTCGACAAACCATGGTCATCACTATCCTCGAAGCCAAGCTTAGTCCCGAACAAACGGAAAAATTACGGGTTCTGTACCGACAGGCCAAGGCCGAAGCGCCGCCTGGGTTTGTGTCGTATTTGTTGAATAACCAAAGTGACCGTTCGGTTTGGCGGATCGTGACGGTTTGGAAGAGTCAAGCCGAGTTGGATACCATGCTAGCGTCGGTAAAAGTCCCGCGCGGCAAGGCCATGTTCTTGAAGGTCGGTGCTGAACCGACGCTGACGATTTGGGACGTGCCTGAGTGGATCGGCTAATGTCAATCGTACTGGTGTAAACAGGATTCGGAAGACGCGGTAGTTGACAGATCTTTTAGGGTAGGATAGAGTCAGGGCGTTAAAATATACAAAACTCTTGGTCAACTTACTGGCCGCTCTTTTGCTACCTACCCGAGACAAAACACCAGAAAGGAGGAGGCGATGACGTTCTACGAAACGCCGCCCGGACCGACCGGACCCGATCTGCCGAGTCCGCCCGATCCGCCGGCTCCGCCGTTCCCGCAAGGGTAGTTCGATGTGAGGTGGAGGAGGAGCTCCACGTCCAAAGGCGTGAGGCCCGCCAGCGGACGTCACTGGGCAAATCCTCCACCTCGTTGTTTCAACCAGCAATAAGTCAGGACAGCGGCTGGAAACACAAGGAAAAATCGGGGAGGTTGCCTGACTGGCCAGCACTCCCCGACTCACTCCGGTTGCACGTTGGCCGTGCTTAGGCCGCTCTACGGTTAGACCCAGGGGTTCGAACATGACGACCTCCCGTCTGTTCCTTGATGTTCGTTCCCAGAAGCTTGTCCACAGTCGTGCGGACAAGCGCCGTGACGAGACGACGGATCAGGCGCAGTCGACGCCGCTTCTGCAGTCGGATGGCCCGACGGGTTGGGCGGTGCAACATGCGCGAGATCCAGCTGCTGGCATGGATGACCGCCAGAACCTTAACCGCCTCACGGGTGCTGTTCGGAAGCACCCAGTCGTACGGCGTCAGGAAGCAGGTGATCCCCACGGTCAGCAGGAAGGTCGTGGCCGCGACCAGCAACCGATCGGTGCTGCGTCGGCCACGGTGCTGCTTGTACCAGCGTTGGAATTCAAGCCAGAGTACAGCCAGCGCAAGCGAGGTCACGTATGAAACGGCGCTGATTTTGGTCAGCACGTTCCAGCTCGCGAAGATCCCGTGCGCAATCTGCTGCGCCCAGGCAGGCTGACGCTGGATGAATTCCGCCACTTGCGATAGTCCGTGCGTCAAACCAAAGGTAGCGATTAGGACGCGCCCAAACTCGATGCCGAGCCAGAGCCACGCCGAAATCGTCACCAACCGACACACGGTCAGGAGTTTACCGCATTTCGAGAACACAAATACTCACTCTCCTTCGGTGTAGAGCGGGTTGCCAACGTGCAGTCCGGATTGTGAGCACTCAAATCTAGTCCTAGCCTTACCAAGCGTCAAGGGTAGGCCTGTGCATAACCTTTTTACCAGTTGAAATAATGAACACATCGAGTGTTCATAAAATGTAAAGAGGGCAGGCACGAGTCATTCGTAACCTGCCCTTAGACAGTTGACCCCAGAGCATCCGGCTCCGGAACGAGCGTGATTTTATTTTGCCACTGCCCGATTGCGATCCTTGCCGAGCATCGGGCAGATACACCCGTGCGGACAACCCCGTCGAGCCTGGGTCGGCGTGAAGTACAGCGGTGCATGCGACGCGGCGGCACTCCCCGCGCAGACAAACCAGGCAGCGGGCCGGTCCGGGAATTGCTTTGTAAAACGCTTCGACCGCTTCCGCATGAGCAACCTCCTTGTGCCGGGTGGTGGTCAGGTCAGGACGATGCCTCAAATAGTTGACGATTCCAGGGCGGGAAAGTCGGAGAGCGGAAGGTTTCCGGCTCGGTCGCAGACCTTCCACCCTTGGCCAGTCAACTGCATCAGCTCAATCGTCCCGGTCTGGCGGTTGATGTGCAGTCCAGTGCGTTCGACGGTACCGGTTCCCGCTTCGAAAGTCCTGGCGACCAGCCGGGCGTGGGCTCGACGCTTCTCTTCGATGATGGCTAGGAGTTGACTGGCTGTCGTATGGCGGTCGAATGACACGGTCACCTCCATGACCTATCTAGGCTGCACCGGCCGGTTGACGCGGCAGGTAGTCCCAGGCATTCAGCGGTTTCAGACGCTTGACGATACGGGGACGGACGCAACCGACGCCGACGTCCTCGTAGAGGTAGAGCTTGTCCCGATTCTGAAAGACTCCGGTGGGACGACCGTTGAACGTCAGGCCGAGACGGGCTGCCCGCTGCAGCAGGCAGTGGTGGGCTTGGATCGAGCCGTAGCGGTTGATTGGCGGAACGGCGGCGCGGCGCTTTCGCCGGCTTGGACGGTGGCGTGTCATGGCGACATTCCTCCTCTCCGTGGAGTTCGGGCTTCGAAATGGTGCGTCTGCCGATCAGCAGGCCGCAGTGAATAAGTTGTCGACGAGCAGCATACAAACCGCCCTTCCCGCACTCGGCGAGAAGGACGCAACTTGATTGCATTATCTTCCCCGAGACGGGGCGAGAAGTGGCACCACTCCGTGACGGAAGGTTGCCGGGCAGCTCGGGCGGGCTCGTTCCCGCCCCCGCACCTATTTCGTAGGTGACGGGGTCGCTGCCACTCTTGATAATTTGGGCGGATTGTTAAGTCTCCCGGTGGGAGATGACAGTAGTCTAGCACAGTGCTATACTCCGTCAAGTGTGGAGTATCCACCGATTTTGTGTATGCAAGTCACGATCGATCGATTACCGAAGAACCAAGTCAAAATCCGTATTGAGGTTCAGCCGGAAGAAGTCCAACCCGAACTGATAGCGGCGGCTTCACGGCTGTCGTCGAGAACGACCTTCCCCGGTTTTCGATCGGGCAAGGCCCCGTACGAGGTAGTCGCCAAGCGTTTCGGGGAAGCGGCTGTTTGGGAAGAAGCATCCGAAGCCGTGGTTCGCCGTCACTTCGTGGCCGCGGTCAAGCAGCACGGTTTACAGACCATCGGTCACCCCCACGTCAGCGTCGAAAAGATCGCGCCGGGTAACCCGCTGGTGTTCACGGCCACGGTCGCACTACTGCCGATGGTTGAGTTGATCGCATCAAAAGATATTTCCGTTGATCGTCCGCCGGTGACGGTCAGTGACGAGGATGTAGCCAAAGCGATTGAGGAGCTACGGTCTGCAACGGCTTCCGAGAAACCAGTCGAGCGACCGGCGCAGTCAGGCGACGCCGCCATCGTCGACGTCGACGTTTTCGTCGACGGCGTGGCGATCGAAGGCGGGAAGAGCCGAAACCACCCAGTGACGCTTGGCTCGGGCAGCTTTATTCCCGGTTTTGAGGATCAGGTGGCCGGCATGACCAAAGGCCAGACCAAAGAGGTCACCTTGACGTTTCCTAAGGACTACCACGCCAAGCATCTGGCCGGAAAGTTGGCGGCGTTCAAGGTGACGGCGCAGGCGGTCCGGGAACGGCAGCTGCCGCCGCTTGACGACGCATTTGCCCAGCGCGTGGCTCAGGCTGCCACGGTCGATCAACTGCGATCCGACGTCCGGCGGCGGCTGACCGAGCAGCGGCAGGAGCGAGCCGAGCAGGATTTCGAAGTCAAACTGCTCGAGCAGCTAGTTCAGCGTTCGAAGTTCGGTGACATCCCGGATATGCTGACCGAGCACGAGCTTGACCGGATGGTGGCGGAAATCAAACACGACGTCGAGCACCGCGGCATGAAATGGCCCGACTACTTGTTGAGCATGAAACGAGATGAAGGGTCGCTGCGTAAGGACTTGACCGCGGGGGCCGTCAACCGCGTTAAGACGTCGCTGGCTATCCGGGCGAGTGTCCGGCAAGCAAACCTGAGCGTCAAGAACGAAGAAATCACGGCCGAAGTCGAACGCCTGCGACAGGCCGGGCAAGACATGGGCGGCGTTAACCCCGATGACGTGCGTGGCTACATTGAAACCGTGCTCTTGAACCGCAAAGCCATCCAGCACATTAAAACACAACTGCTGCCAGCGGCATGAAAGTCTTCACCCACACGCTCAAACTCAAAACACCGGCCGCACCGGAATTCATTGAT
>JACQKI010000074.1 GCA_016204645.1 Candidatus Kerfeldbacteria bacterium | reverse complement strand
TATCGGATGATCGCGCCCGATCCGATCGGAACGGTTGTGTGGGGTTGACAGCGGCGCTGGATTTGCTAGACTATCCTTAGACCGAGTAAACTCGGCTTTTTAGTTGTCATCCTCACCTGTTCCTCAACTTGGTTCGACTGCGCTCACCACAGGTCGCTCGGGACATCCTCTCCTTGGAAAGGAGAGGAATCTAAAGTAAACCAGTAAGTACTAATACTGTATTATCTAGATATGGCTCAATCACCGCTCAAAGCGGCCATTCAGCAAATCACCGAAGAGAAAAACATTCCCTACGAGTCGGTGATTGATACGATCGAAGCGGCTTTGGCCGTGGCCTACCGTAAGGACTTCGGCGAGAAAAACCAGAACGTCAAAGTCGAGTTCAATCCCGAGAACGGAACGGCTCGCGTCTTTGATGTGAAGGCGGTGGCTCCGGATGAGCTGTACGAGCAGTATCTGAAAGACCAGGCCGAGCGTGAGGCACAGGCTGCGGCCGCGGCCGAAGCCGGTGAAGCAAAGTCGATTCCCCCGCCAGAGTCGCCGCCGGTCGGAGCGACGACGCCCGAATCGGCCGAAGCCGAGCACTTCGACCCGAAGACGATGATCGCCCTGGCGCAAGCTCGGCAGCAGAAGCCGGACGTGCAGGTCGGCGAAGAAATTCGGACCGAGCTGTTCCCGCCCGCCGCCTACGGCCGAATGGCGGCCCAGACCGCCAAGCAGGTCATCATCCAGCGCCTCCGCGAAGCCGAGCGCGACACCATCTTCAAGGAGTTCAAAGGCCGGGAAGGCGAAATCCTAGCCGGCACAGTCCAGCGCGTCGAAGGCCGGTTGGTCTTCGTCGACCTCGGTCACTCGACGGCGATCATGCCGCCGCCCGAGCAGGTCAGCAGCGAGCGCTACCAGCCCGGCCAGCGCATCAAGGTGTACCTGATTTCGGTCAACACCACGCCCAAAGGTCCGGAAATCGTCATTTCGCGGTCGCACCCGGAAATGGTCAGAAAGTTATTTGCCATTGAGGTGCCAGAAATCAGCGCCGGTTCGGTGGAGATCAAGGCCATTGCCCGCGAAGCTGGATCGCGTACCAAGATTGCCGTCTTTTCCAACCAAAAGAACATCGATCCGGTCGGCTCCTGCGTCGGCCAGCGCGGCACGCGGGTGCAGACCGTGATCGGCGAACTCGGCGGCGAAAAAATCGACATTGTCGAGTGGTCGGATGATCCGGTCAAGTTCATCTCCAACGCCCTGTCGCCGGCTAAGATACTCTCGATTAAGGTCAACGCCGACGCCCAGTCCGCGATCGCCGAAGTTCGCGAAGATCAAATGTCATTGGCCATCGGTCGGAACGGGCAGAACGTGCGCTTGGCAGCCAAGCTGACCGGTTGGAAGATCGATATCGTCGGTGAAGGACAAAACCTGGAAGATCGTCTGCGCGAGCGCGAAGCCATGGCCGCGGCCAAGTCCGGCGAGACCAGTCCGGCCGGAGAAGGTGACGCGGCCACCCCGGAGAAAGCGGTTCCGACCGAGGCGTCAGCAGAAGCCAAAACCGAAGAGCCGGGAGAGGCGGCCGCCACTCCGGTAGAAGACAACGCCGCACCCGATTCAAAAGCGTCAGCCGAAAGCGCGGTCGAGCCTGAACCAAAGAACGAAGCCTAACCAGTTAACTACGTCAAGGAGTATGGGTAACATTTTTCTTCCGTTGATCATCAGTCTGGCCGGTCTGGTATTTGCATGGTGGCTGATTCAGTACGTCCGCCGGCAAGCCGAGGGCAGCGCCCAGATGACGGCCGTGGCTCAGGCTATTCGCCAGGGGGCCCAAGCCTTCCTGCGTCGGCAGTACCGCACGATTGGAATCCTGGCAGTGGCGTTGGGCCTGGTCATTTTCGGCATCTACGCGTTAACCGGCCACCTCGAAACCGGCGTCCAGACGGGCAGCGCCTTTCTGTTCGGAGCGCTGTGCTCGGGTATCGCCGGCTTTACCGGCATGTACGTTTCAGTCCGCGCCAACAGCAAGGTGGCCGCCGCCGCCGACCGGCACGACCTGAACGCGGCCCTGCAGATTGGACTGCGCAGCGGCGCGGTCTCCGGCATATTAGTGGTGGCCTTGTCGCTCCTCGGCGTCTCGGCGCTGTACCTGCTGTACACGTCGGGCTTGAAGTTCGATCCGCGCGAGATTCCGGAGATCATCATCGGTTTTGGTTTTGGCGCCTCATTTGTGGCTCTGTTTGCGCAGCTCGGCGGCGGCATTTACACTAAGGCGGCTGACGTCGGCGCTGATTTGGTCGGCAAAGTCGAGGCCGGCATTCCGGAAGACGATCCGCGCAACCCGGCGGTCGTGGCTGACTTAGTCGGCGACAACGTCGGCGACTGCGCTGGCCGCGGGGCCGATATTTTTGAATCGACCGCGGCCGAGAGCATCGGCGCGATGATTCTGGGCGTAGCCCTCTACCCAGTCTTCGGCGTCGCCGGCATCATCGTGCCCCTGGTTATCCACGCCTTTGGACTGATTGCTTCGGTGATTGGCGTCATGTCGGTTAAGGCCAAGCCGAACGAAGATCCGATGAAAGCCCTCAACCGCGGTTACTACGTCACCCTGGCGCTGGCTTTAGCGATTATGTTTTTCGTCACCCAGTACTCCTTCGGTAATGACTTCCGCTGGTTCTTCGGCGCTGGCGTGGTCGGACTAGCCATGAACACGGTTTTCGTTTGGCTGACCCAGTACTACACCGACCACAAGTATCGGCCTGTCCGTGAAATCGCGCGCGGCTCCGAAACCGGTCCGGCCACCAACATCATTGCCGGGCTAGCCGTCGGTTTCGAAAACACTGCCTTGCCGGTGGTGGCAATCGCCGGCGCCCTGCTCGGTTCGTTCGCGCTCGGCGAAGCCAGCGGCCTTGCCCACGGCGGCTTGTTCGCCACGGCCATCGCCACCATGGGCATGCTCTCGACTGCCGGCTACATACTGGCTATGGATACGTTCGGCCCGATTACCGACAACGCCGGCGGGATCGTGGAAATGTCTGGCGGCTCGGACCAGACCCGGGCAATCACCGACAGGCTCGATTCAGTCGGCAATACCACTAAGGCGCTGACTAAAGGGTATGCTGTGGGTTCGGCTGCCCTAGCTGCCTTCCTGCTCTTCTCCGCGTACCTTGAAGTCGCCAAAATCGAGGTCGTCAACCTGGCTAAAGTGCCGGTTTTCATCGGCGCGATGGTTGGGGCGATGCTGGTGTTTCTGTTCTCTGCCCTGGCCATCCGGGCCGTTGGTAAAACCGCTGGTTACATCATTGAAGAGGTCCGCCGGCAGTTCCGTGAGAAACCGGGCATCATGCAGGGCACTGAGCAGCCTGACTACGGCAAGGCCGTGGACATTACCACCCGCGGCGCCCTGCGCAACATGGTTTTTCCTGGCGTGATTGCCGTGGTCGTCCCGATTGCCACCGGCTTGGTGCTGCGAGCAGAAGCGGCGGCCGGATTGCTGATGGTCGGCACAATCGTCGGTATCTTAATGGCATTGGTCATGAATAACGCCGGCGGCGCCTGGGACAACGCGAAAAAGTTCATTGAGTCTGGTGAATTTACAGATTCAGCCGGCCAACGCCAAGGCAAAAAGACGCCAGTTCATGCCGCCGCCGTGGTCGGTGATACGGTCGGCGATCCGTTCAAGGATACGGCCGGTCCCAGCTTGCACGTTTTGATTAAGCTGCTGTCAACCTTGACGTTGGTGCTGGCGCCGCTGTTTGTGTAAGTAGTTTGAAGATTGGAAATTGGTGATTTGAGTACAGCGCGGGTTTGTTCCGTCATTCGACGGCCTGCCCGCCGCACGGCTTCGGCAGGCGGGGATCCCGCCTTCATTAGAAAAACTAATGCGGCGGGAAAATCCGCGCTGCGCCGTGTATTGCAAGTGCATGATATACTGACTGCACATGGCTTACCCCATTGCCCGCTGGAGTTTCCTGCCGTTTGTCCGGTTGTTCACGAAGCACATCGAAGGCACCGAGCACATCCCGACTGATCAACCGGTGGTGTTGACAGCCAACCACCTCGGCCTGTTCGACCCGCTGTTCATCGGCGCGGTCTACGTCAGCCAGACCAAGAAAAAATTGCGGTTTTTAGTCAACACGCGCAACTTTTTTTGGAAGACAATCGGCATCACCTTGCAGCACTGGACCAATACGATTCCGAAACACGCCAATCGCCGCGACGAAGCCATCGATCGCGCGGTCAAGGCGGTGCAAGCCGGCGACAGCATCGGCTTGTTTCCCGAAGGACAGGTTAACACCTCGCCGACGCTGCTGGCCGGACGGAGCGGGGCCGTCCGGATCAGCCTGCGCAGCCAAGCGCCGCTGCTACCTGTGGGCATTGCCAACACCGACGTGCCCTTAGCCACCGTCATTGGCCGACGCTTTGCCAACCGGCAGGAAGGTATCACGATTCGTTTCGGCCAACCTTACCAGCCGGTCGGCGACCCGGACGATCCGGCCACGGTACAGTCGCTGACCGACGGGCTGATGCACCGGATCGCCATGCTCAGCCGGAAAGTCTACGCTTACTAACATGGCTTTTACCTTTCTCCGTCACACCATCCTGCCATTAGCTTTGCGACGCGTTCAGGTCGAGGGCCTTGAACATGTGCCGACCGACGGCCCGTTCATCGTGGTGGCCAACCACCAGAGCTACCTCGATGCCGTGCTGGTGGCAGTGCCGCTAGCCGTGCACCGTGACCGAAAAGCCTGGTGGCTAACGACCGAACACATCTGGAAAACATTCCGGCGGATCGGAGGTACTGGTTTGCTCCGGTGGCTGGGCATGCTGCCGATTAACGAGGCTCATAAAGCCGACAGCCTGCGGCCGGCGCTGGAACGACTGGCTGGGGGCGGCGTGGTCGGCATTTTTCCGGAGGGTCGGCGGAACAAGCGGAACGTTAATCCTGAGTGGGGGCGGGTAATGCTCAAAGGTAAGACTGGGGCGGCGCGGTTAGCCCTGACGTCGGGTGTGCCGGTGGTTCCGGTTGGCTTGATCGCGCCGGCCGGTGGCACGGCCTTCGAAGCGATTCGAAATTTTCTGTCGCCTTCAAAGCCGGCAATCGTCCGGTTCGGTTCGCCGCTGGCATTTTCTAAACAGGATCCAACCACCTTCAGCCGCCAGCTGCTCGACGAAATCACTCGGCAGATGATGCTGGCGGTCGCCAAGCTTTGCGGCAAGGAATATCCGCACTAAGTTTCCATGGTCTACGCTACCTTCAATAAAATTCTGTCGCCGCTCCTCAAGAAAAAACTGGCCGAAGTATCGGGAGCCGAGCTGCTGCCGCGGCGGGGCCCGTACATTTTAGCCGCCAATCACCTCGACTACCTCGACGGTTTCTACATCGCCATGGCCGTCTACCAGTCCCGCCAGCACAAAGTCTACTTTTTAACCAAGACTACCAACTACTGGTGGACCAACGCGACGATTCCAATCGAAGCTGGCCGCCGGTCGGAGAGCGTTGACGACGCGCTGCGCCACCTCCGGGCCGGCCGGGTGATCTGCAACTTTATCGAAGGCCAGCGCAATTCCAGCCGACGGCTGCTGCCTGGGAAAACCGGAACATCCCGTATAGCACTGCTGGCTGACGTCCCCGTCATTCCGGTCGGCGTGGTTGGGCCGAGTGCCAGGAACTTTGCCCAGTCCCTGGCCAGCTTGATTACCGAGCGGGAGAACGTGGCCGTGCACTTCGGTCCGGAGGTTGATTTGGACCGATGGCGCCGGCAGCCGCTCGACTACCGTGCGCTGCAAGCGGCTACCGATCAGATCATGCGGGCTCTAGTGCCATTGACGGGCAAGGCGTACGCTGGGTAGCGGTCGAGCAGTGGGTTGATTCGGCGACCGCGTCTGCTACACTACCCCATATGCCATTGCCCTGGAAGAAGGTCTCCCAGTTTCGCACGGATGAGCGGCTGGCTTTGCAAAATCACCTGGTTCAACGATTTTTTCGACACCAGCTGCCGTACTCGCCGTACTATCGGCAGCTTTTTGAACAGCAAAAACTCGGGTTCGAGGACATTCGGTCGGTCGATGATTTGCAGCGCCTGCCCTTTACCTCGAAGGCCGATTTGGCCCCGACCGAGGAAGACCGAGCCAGGCCCCGACAGTTCATTCTCCAGCCGGACGAGCACCTGATCAAGCACCACGCCGCCAAGAGCCAGCTGCTCAAAATCGTGTGGGGCAAAATCACCAAGCAGGACGTCAAGGCCAAGCTCGAGTGGGAGTACAAGCCGGTGCACATGCACTTCACCACCGGCCGGACGGCCTTGCCGACGCCGTTCGTCTACTCGACGCGCGACCTGGAACTTTTGAAAGAATCCGGCCGTCGGCTGTTCGATGTCGGGGGGTTTACCAAGGAGCTGCGGGCGCTGAACGGCTTTCCCTACTCGCCGCACCTGGCATTCTGGCTGGCCTACTACGCCATGGTGGCGGTCGGCATGACCAGCTTGGCCACCGGCGGCGGCAAAGTCATGGGCACGCAGAAGATCATTGATGCCATGGAGCGGCTGAAAATCAATTTGGGAACGTTCATTCCCGGCTACAGCTACCACCTGCTGCGCGAAGCTGTCAGGCAGCAGCGCGATTTTTCCGACTTGAAGTTTTTGGTTTTCGGCGGCGAGCGGGTTAGCGACGGGTTGCGGCAGAAAGTCCGAGAGCTGACCGAGCAGCTGAAAGCCCGCGAGGTTCAAGTCTACGCCACCTACGCGCTGACTGAAGC
>JACQKI010000072.1 GCA_016204645.1 Candidatus Kerfeldbacteria bacterium | reverse complement strand
GTTCGTAGCTCTCGCCCGCTAGCGCCTTCGGCGCAAGCCGTGGCGAGCGGGCAGCCCGGTTAGACCCGCCCGCCGGCTTCGCCCGATTCTGTCAAATTATCGTCTTGGTTTAAAGAAAAGCTGCTGTTGGGTTCGTAGCTCAGTTGGTTAGAGCGCCACATTGACATTGTGGAGGTCAGAGGTTCAAATCCTCTCGGACCCACCAGAAAGCGCGGGATGAGGGTCCCTGGTTTCCCGCCACACTGGTCCAAAAATTTTAAGGAAGGCGGGATCCCGCCGAATGGCGGGACAAATCCAGGCGCGCGCACCAGAGAAATTTCATGTCCATCGAACACGGCCCCAACCCGGAAGAACGAGACAGCGGCGAGGGCCGGTTTCAGTATGCGGCCGAGTCAGTCCCCAGCGAGCGCCACCCGCGGCGAAACGAAGACGCGTACGTTGCCGTGCCTGAACGGGGTGCTTTTGCGGTACTGGATGGCGTCAGCGGTCAGTTCGAAACAGGGGAAGGTAAAATCGGTTCACGGACAGCCGCCGATTCGCTGTACCAATCTATTCGTAAGCTTTCCCGTGCCTCTAGTTTAGCCGAGCGGCAGCAGCAGGCGCTCGGTTTGCTCGATCAGGCACATGCCGCGGTTCAAGCAGTTCGGCGCGAGAAAAAAGTCGACGGTGCCAAAACGACTGCGGCGCTCGGGCTGATACATCGCGAGGGCAACCGTGCCTTCCTGGTAGCAGACAGTATCGGAGACTGCCGTATCTACGTCTTACGGCACCATGGCGGTCTGGAGCCGATCACTATCGATGACCACATACTGACAAAAGCCGGAGGCGATCAGGTTCGTGCTCGGCAGCTCCAGCAGCAACTGAGCGAAGTGGCAAGCGCCAGCGAACTGCCGCCAGACGAACGACAGGTTTTCATCAACCGTAACGACCCGTCCCAGCGGCTCGGCGATAGCCAAGAGCTTCGGCACCAGCCTCGGGTCGCAGAGCTGTACCCAGGCGATCGAATCGTACTGACATCCGACGGCGTACACGACAATCTGCGTGACAGCGAAATGGAGAAGATCCTGACGGCGGCCGAAACCCCTGAAGCCGCAAGTTCCGGGTTGATCCGGGCTGCCGCCGAGCGCAGTCGGGAACAGCAGGCAGAAGGAGAGTTCAGCCGTGCCAAGCCCGACGACATGACGACGGTCGTCGTCGAGGTCAAGCCCTAAACTGATCGCCGGCAACGTGCTACGCTACAGGACACTATGCGGGTGCTCCGTACATTTGTAGCGGTACTGCTGCTGCCGGTCCTGGCCGTCGTCGTCGTCGGATTTATACTCGGCACATCGGTCAATGAAACCGTCCTGCACGCTGACTTTCTGAAAACCGAGTTTATCAAGACTAACGCCTACGAGGTGTTAGTCAACGAGCTGCAGCGCCAGCTGGTACGATCAACCGCCATACCCGGTCAATCAACAGCGGCTGGACAGGATGAGTTTTCCTCCATCGTCAGTCAGGTACTCGAGCCAGCCTGGCTGCAAACCGAAGTTGAGCGAAACCTGGATGGCCTGGAAGCGTGGCTGAACAACGATGGGCAGCTTGCGCTGGCGCTTGACCTGACCAGCCGCCGGGCAGCCCTGACCGCAATTCTTCAGCAGCAGCTGCCTGACCGAATAGCCACGGACGCCGGCCAAGCCCTGCCCGAGCAAATCGACCTGCTCAATCTCAATCAGTCGTTAGGCCCGTTTCTCGACAGCATTGGCAGCCCGCCAATCAGCGGCGCTGAGGAACTCCGCGCAAACTTTGAATCCTTCAAGCAAACGGTCCAAGAGTTTCGCCGCTGGCTGACGGTGGCGTTTGTTGTCCTGGTCGGGCTGGGTGTGTTCGAGTTGCTGCTGATGGCTGGGCAGCGGAAAAAACAGGTTCGTTGGCTGAGCACCATGCTGTGGGTCAGCGGCTTACTGTCCCTGGCCGTCGGCGCCATCGGCCTGCTCGGTGCCAACGCTTTAGTCGTCGGCCAGCTGACCCTAGGCGGCCTGAGTCCGGCCACCCAATCGGCAATTGCTGGTTTGGCCCGGAACATTGTGGCTGCGGTCAGCTACCCACTGCTGGCCGTCGGCGCCGCCCTGATTCTCGGCAGTCTGGTCGTTCGTTTCCTGTCGGTATTCGTTCGCCGACCGTCAACGCCAGCTTCAACGCCAAACCAACGGCACCGCTGAAAAGCGCATGGTGGATAACGAAAACTGCCAGGTGGTCTCACCTGGCAGTCGTTCGTTATTCGCGTTTAGACTAATTCGAGGAAATTCACCGCGGTCGTCGCCGGAACCAGCTGGCGTCGGCGCAATCCGACAACACCGAGGCTGACCAGGAGCGAACCGAGCGTGAACAAGGCGAAGTCGAGCGGACCGGAACCGGTCACGGCCAGGCCGCGGACTTGCGGCACCTGAACTTTCAGGCTGGCGTCATCCTTGCGCTGGCTGACATTATCAGCCGTGACCACGGCCACGTTCTTGTAGGTGCCCTTTTTAGCGTCTGACTCGACCCGCACGTCGTAGTCGAATGAGACGCGCTTGCCCGCCACCATGGTACCGAGCTTCCAGGTTCGAGTTCGCGCCTTGACGTCAACAAAGGACAAGTCTTTCGGCAAGGTGTCGCTGACCACCACGTTGACGGCGTCGGCATCGCCGATATTTTCGACCGTCAAGCTGTAGGTCACGACATCGCCGGGTTTGGCCGTGTCTTTGGCGATCGACTTGGTGATTTTCAAGTCGGGATTGGTCACGGCTGCTAAGACTTGCGGCACGCGGACTTCGACCGCAGAGATGGCAGCTACCGGCGAAACATTGTCGCCCTTAGCGGCGGCCGTATTGGTGTACTCTCCGGCGGCCTGGGAAGCGCTGACGTTGACCGTGTAGGTGGTCGTCACGGAAGCGCCCGGCGCAAGGTGGCCGAGGTTGAACGACTTGGTCGTGGCGTTACCGTCGACGAAGGTGAAGCCAGCCGGCAGAAGGTCGGTCAGGATGACGTTCTCAGCTGTAGCCGTGGCGGCCGCCGTGTTGCTGACGGTCACCGTGTAGGTTACGACCGCGCCCGGAGCCGCGAACGTCGTGACGTTGTTAGCTTTGGTGATGGCCAAGGTAGCCGTCGACTGGACCGTGGTCGTAACCGTATCGCTGACCGGATCGTTCTGATCGGTGTCGAAGGTGCCGGTGTTGTTGATGATGGCGCCGTTCTTTAACGGGCTGACCAGCTTGACGGTCATCGAGACCGTGCCGTTGTCGCCGACGTTCTTCGAACCGAGGTTCCACGTCACCACGCCGTTCGACAGCGTGCCGCCGTTGTCGGCCGAGACGAAGGTCACGTTGCTCGGTAACGGATCGGTAATGAAGGCATTGGTTACCGGCGCATTCCCGCTCACGGCCCAAGCCAAGGTGTATGTGATGTTGTTACCTGGAACAGCGGTGGCTGGGCCTTGCTTGTCGAGCGAGATGGTGGGTTTCAGCGGCGGCGGCTCCTGGAACGTGTTCGTCACCGTGCAGACCGTGGTCTGACCAATGCCGACGGCCGCTACGCCGTTGGCGCAACTTGCAGAAAAGCTCATCAGGTAGTTGGCCGGGCCACTTTCCGAGATACTGTAGCTGCCGGGTGGCAAGATATAGTCGGTACCGGTCAGGTTGCCAGCCTGCGGGCTGTTCGCCACGTGCTGGTCGTTCTGCTTGACCGACAGCTGCCAGTCGGCGGAGACGTTCGCTCCACCAACCACTTGCTTGATGACACGCAGCGTGCCGGTCGTGGCCTGGTTCATGAACGTGCAGGAAATCGTCTCGTCGGTGTTCATGGTCAATCCCGAGACCGTCCGGGTTCCAAGGTCAACCGTGCCGGCTGCTTCGGTTCCTTTGACACACTGGGCACTGGCTAATACGGTATTTGCCGTGGAGTTGGTTTCGGTCAAGCTGTAGGTACCGTTCAACACGTCAAAATCCAGGGCGCCGGTGTCAGTGGTTGTCTGGTTGGCGGGGTTAGAAGGCGAACCGTTGAGGTCAAACTCCCAGCCGGCCAGCAGGGCGTTCGCCTGCGCGCCGTCAAGGTCGGCCTGACCGTCGCCGTCAGTGTCGAACTGCTTCTGTACCAAGATTTTGCCGCCGCACAGGGCTTTGGCAAATTCCTGCATGGCCGCGCCGAGCTGATCGAAGTCAGTTTTAATGACGTCGGTGGCAGCAGTCACGCCCGCGGGCGGGGCAATGTTCGGGCCGCTGATGGCTGACAGCTTTGAATTATTCCAAGTTGGATCACCCGGGTCAAAATCCGGATCGGTGTGATCCTGGCCAATCCCAATCACGACGATTCGGGTACCGGCTGACTTGATGGCGTTCGCCTGAGCTACGGCCCGACTCAGGGCCAGACCGTTTGTCCAGCTGAAGTCAGTGCCGCCAGAAGTATTGTACGTGTTCGGGCTGCCGTCAGTCGCAACCACGATCAGGTTCGGCTTGCTCGGACGAGGATCGAACTGGGACCAGCTTTCCTGCAAAGCGTCTTCCCAGTTGGTCGTGCCGCTACCGAGCTGATCGACTTCGTTGCTGATTCCGTTCTTAACCAGTGTCAAGTTAGACGTAAACGGTTGCAGCACCGAAGCTAGGGTTGAGAACTCTACTAACCCAACCTGAGTCGGGGTTCCGGTAAACGCGTCGACGAAGTTAACCAATGCATTCCGCATGGGAATCACCTCGCCGTTGAGATCATCAAAGCTGCCCGAGCGGTCAATCACCAGGCTGATGTCTAATCCGCACGACTGGCCGAGCGGAGGATTGGGATTGTTCGGGGGCGTATCGGTTTTAGACTCGGTCGTGATTACGACGTGGCTGATGTCCTTGTCGTATGGTCCAGCTTGTCCATCGGCGGGATCCGGATATTTCAGGCTGCCGCCGTACTGGCCGCCGATCTTGATACAGACGTGCGTTATCGTAAATCCGTCAGCCGCTTGCCAGGTGGCTTGGTTCTTGTCGCCGACGTCGACAACGTTGACCGTGGCGCTGCCATCAGTGTACTCATAACCGCTGCCAACGTTGTACTTGACGTTGCCGGACGGGCAGACTGCGCCCTTGCCCATGGCCAAACTTGCGGCCGGAGCCAGTAAAACGCCAGTCAAGCTGACGTTCATGACCGTCGACATGCCAACCACGACGCCGACCACGCGTCGGAAGATGTCGCTATTCGGCTTGATAAAATTGATCATCGGGCGATGTGCTACCATCGTGCCTCCGATTTAGTAAACCCGTACCTTCACGGGCGGCTCGAAAACTGAGCCTAGTTGAAAAGTTGATAGAACGGGTGACCCTATCATTACGCCAGACATTTTGTCAAGAGCGACACGATAATCAATCAAAAAATCCCGATCGCGGACGGGGATTTTCTGCTAAGATCAGCTAATTTTAAGACTTTGAACCTTGTCGGCGCCGTTCTTGGCGGCGCATTTTTTGACTTGAAGATTTTGCAGTAATACTTCGGGTTTTCCGGCTGCTCCTGCCTGGTTTTGCCCGACTTAAGGTTTCGGGTTGATCGACCGCCGGGCGGCTAGGCGAAGGTCGAAGCGTACTATCAGGCTCGGCCTGATCAGGCAAGGGGTGGCGCTCAAACGGCAGCTCGACAGAAGGGCTATCGGTTGCTTCCGGCTTCACGCCAGCCGATGGAGCCAGTAACTGATCGCCAGGTTCCGTCGACAATGCTGGCGGGTTCAACTGGCTCGCGACGTCCGCTTCTCGGGAAGGGCTGGCGCCGGTCGGAGACAATCCAGATTCAGCCTGGCGCTGAGGAGCCTCCTGGTTGTCTCCGGAAAACGGGCCCAGCTGCCGTAGGGCTTGGGCCACGCGCCGCCGGTGAAACTCGTATGCGCCGATGACTAAAATCAGCAGCGCGATCAGAATCGTCCACCAGGGGAAAACGAAAAAAGACGTCGATTGGTGATCGCTCGGTTGAACGACGGCGCTGTCGGTATTGCTCGATGACTCGGCCGACTGTACGTCCTCGAGCGAGATTCCAGTTCGCGCCTCGTACTGCTCGTCGGTTTCAAACTCAAACCGATACGGCAGCATGGCTAACCGTGGCTAGCCTGAGCCGAAGATGGACTTGAAAGCTGGTATGTTGCGCAGGTCATTCAGCACGTCGGTTGGGGTGATAGACTTTCCGTTCTTACCACGTTGTCCGACCAGCGTCAACCCGCTCTGGTAGGTAGAGATAAACTTACGGTCGGTCGGATCGGGACTGCCGCGCAGGACCTCAACCAACTGTTTCTTATTCAGCTTGGCGTACGTCCAGGCGCTGATCGGCCGACTCTTTTGATCGTAGAAGCGAAGACCGGCGCTCGTTCGAACTATTCGACCGACCGGCTTGGCTGCTTTGGTGCTGCTAGTTTTCTTCTTCGCGGTTTTGACCGTAAACTTCGTCTGGGCGGTGTTCGAGGTAATCTTTTTGCCGTTTTTCATTTTGGCCGTAGCCACCGCCTGGCTCATGTACTGACCAGCTTTGGCCGTCGGCAACAAGTTGAGCGAGAAGCTGAAGCGAAAACCCTTGCCGGCCGCTAAGGTACCGAGCTTCCAGGTCATCTTCTTGCTGTTCTTGACGCTGCCGTTGATCAGTTTACCGACCAGCACAATGTTCTTCAGGGTCTGTTTACCCTTGTTCAAAACGGTGACGAAGAAATTGACCTTGCCGCCCTGCTTGACACTGCCTTTGACGTTGGTCTTTTGGCTGATGACCAGAACAATCGGCGTACTGGCTTTCGGCTTGGTGATCGATTGTCCTGGCGGTACGACGCCCGGGGCTACGCCCGCCAGGGGACGAACCTCAACGCGGCTGGAAGCGCTGACCGGTCCGACCGTCGTGCCGGCATAGCTGGCGCTGACCGTGGCTGTATTGGTGTAGGTTCCGGGCTGGGTGTCGCCGCTGACGGTCAATGAGTAAGTAATTTGCATGGTGTCGCCGACGGCCAGCCGGTCGAGCGGGAAATCCTTCTCGAACAACGTGGCGCTGCGGCCCGGTAGGACGTCGTGGACTAGAATTCGCTCCAGCTCAACATTGCCGGTATTGGTCACGGCAATGTTGTAATTAACCGTCTCGCCCGGTCGCAGGCCGGATCCGGCCGTGTTGGTTTTGCTAATCTGCAGGGCGGGCTGGGCGGACGTACTGGCTGGCGCTGGCCCGGGGGTTGGCGTTGGGGCGGGCAGCACAATCGGCACTGGCGGCGTCGGCGAAGCCACGCTGACTACCAATTCGCTACCGGACGTATTGTTACCCTGCTCCAGCTCGTTGGTTAAGGTCGAAATATTGACGCTATTGCGCAGGAGCGTATTGCCGACCGGCAAGTCGGGAACCACCCGCACGGTAAAGTTGACGGCTTGATTCGGCGTTCGGGCCGGGACGCGACCAAGGTTCCAAACCACCTGGTTATTATTGAGGACACCGCCGTTTGTCGCGCTGACGAACTGAGTATGCTCGGGAATCGTGTCGGTTAAGGTCACCCGCTGCGCCGGCGCCAGCCCGTTGTTGCCGTATTGCAGCGTGTACGTCAGCAGGTCGCCCGGCTGGAGCGTCTCGCCTTGATGGTGGTTGGTCACGGCCAAGTCGGGGTAGGCGTAGATAATGTTGCCGCGCCAGGTACCGAAGACGTTGAAATGCCCGAACATCCAGTTCGAGCCGACGATGTTGGTATTAGCCACGTTCAATAGATTTGCGGCGACGTTGATGTTACCGGTGTTGATGGTGGCAGTGCGGTTGCCGGTGCCGGTGTTCTGACCAGTCACGGCGTTAACGGTCAGGTTGTTGTGAATGGTGGCATCATTGTCGTTCGAAACGATGACGTTTCCTTCGGCGTCACCGGTGTGGTAGTTCTGCCAGGGGTTGGTGGACGGGCCGTTGATGACCTGCCCTTCCCAGCTGCCGAAAATGTGCGGCAGGAAGCTGAAGAGGTTGGCGCCAACGATATTGGTGTTGATGGTGTTGAGAATGGACGTCAGCAGGTAGACGTCACCGGTG
>JACQKI010000069.1 GCA_016204645.1 Candidatus Kerfeldbacteria bacterium | reverse complement strand
GTGCTGTTCGCGGCAGCCCAAGACGCTACTCGGCCTGAAATCTCGGGAATTTTTATTAGCTTGCGCGGGCCGGAGTTGACTCTGGCTGCGACTGATAGCTACCGGCTAGCCGAAGCCCGGCTGCGACTGGAACACGCTGGCCGCGACGTAACCGCAATTATCCCGGCCCGAGCCCTGTCGGAGCTGGCGCGCATCCTGCCAGCCGACGGCAGCGTCTCGGCGTACATCAGCGACAGCCAAGCCCTGTTCGTCGTCGACGGCACCGAGCTGACTACCCGCTTGATCGAAGGTCAGTACCCTGACTACCAGCAGATTATCCCGGCCTCGAGCCAGACTGAGGCAACCGTCGAGATTGAATTCCTAACCAAGGCCGTTAAGACCGCCAGCCTGTTCTGCAAACCGGGCATCAACGACGTGACGGTCGAGCTCGACCCGGCCGCCAAGACGATCACCTGTACGGCGGCCAACGCCGAACTCGGCGAGCACCGCGGTAGCATCAAAGCCAAGGTCAGCGGTCGGACGACCAGTATCGTCTTCAACTACCGCTACCTGCTCGACGGCTTGGCCAACCTTGGTACCGACAGCGCAACGCTTGGGGTTACGGACAGCGCCAGTCCCGGGGTTCTCAGGCCGCAGGGCGGTGCAACCTACCTCTACCTGTTAATGCCGATCCGGCAGTAGCACATGGCAACCAAGCTCGGCGACCTACTCGAGGGTGCGGTCGAGCGGGCCGGGGCAGCTGATCAGGTCCTGGCGGTCAGGGTGCTGGACTATACGGCCAGCGTCCTGCGCGAGTTTTTCGGGGATGCCGCTGACCAGTACCTGCAGCCTAGGTCGTTTCGCCACGGCGCGATCAGCCTGACCGTGGCTGCCCCGGCGGCGAGCCTCGAAGTTAGGCGACGCGAGCACGAGCTGCTGCAGCGGCTCCGGCGCCGCTTCCCGCGGGTACGCATCGAGCGGCTGCAGCTGTTGCCGGGCGAGGTCGGTCCTACGTCGGACGGAGGACGTTGAGTTCGAGCGAAGCCTCGCCCACGTTACCAACCTCGTCTCGAGCCAGCGCGCGAACCGAGTAAAAGCCGCTGCTGACTCCGGTCAGTGGAATGACGACGGAAGTAGCGGCCGGGCCGGTTTGAGCCACAGCCAGGCCGTTAAAGTAGAATTCGGTGGCCGCGACCGTGCGCGAACTGTTAACGGCGATGCTGATCACGACGCTCTCGGCGGTTACGGGCAGGCTGCTGTCGGGAGCGGTAAAGCTAACCACCGGTGGGACCGCTCGCAGGTCGCAGGATTCCATGTCCGGCCGCTTTTCAATGTAGCCATTTTTCTTTGCCCAGGCCTGGACCGGAGTTTCCCAGGCGGAATACTGCGAGTCTTTGGTCGGATCCTTCGGGACCGCCCCGAGCGGGTCTTTCGGATCGAGGTAGTGCAGGATAGTGTGCACGGCGCGGACGGTTTTTTCGGTCACAAACTCCTTTGGCCACGAAGCCAGGCACGAGTCAGGAATCTGGCGGCCGGTCACCCTGTCGACCTTGACCGGCACCTCGCCCTCGAGCTTACCTTCGAGTACAGGCTTGTCGACCTTGGGAGCCTTGTACTTTTTGAACGACTCGGGTCGCGTACCCTCGACGGCTTGGCGCATGAAAGCGTTCCAGATCGGGGCCGCCACGACCGAGCCGTCGGCCCCGGCCTTCATCGCCTTGTTCCTGGTTTCGCCGGTCCAAACCCCGACTACGATCGACGGCGTGTAGCCGAGCGTCCAGGCGTCCCGGTACTCCTGGGTGGTGCCGGTTTTTGCGGCTACGGCCCGGCTAGGCAGGGTCAGGCGGTTGCGCGAGCCGAAGATGAAGCTCCGGGCGTCGTTGTCGCTCAGCACGCTGTTGACCATGCGGGCGACGTTCTCCTCGAGGACGCGGGTGGCCGTACCCTTGAACTCTTCCAGCAGCCTACCGCTCCGATCTTCGATGCGGAGGATGGGCGTGGTTCGGTACAGCATGCCCTCGGTCGCGAAAGCGCCGAAGGCGGCCGTATGCTCCAGCAAGGTTACGTCAGCTCCCCCCAGCACCAGCGACAGCCCGAGGCGCGAGCGGTCAGCCCAGGTGGTGTAACCCATTTTCTGGGCCTGATCAATGACGTTGTCGAGGCCGGCCAAGTAAAGCGTTTTGACGGACGGGATGTTGAGTGAGCCGGCCAGCGTTTTTCGCATCGGCAGCGGGCCGTGCTCCTTGCCGTCGTAGTTGTTCGGGGCGTAGTCGGGGGCGCCGGCATTCTTGAACCGCGTCTTGAGGTCAAAGAGGATGGTGTCCGGCGTGTAGCCGCGAGCAAAAGCCGTGGCGTAGACAATCGGCTTAATCGACGAGCCCGGTTGCTGCAGCGTCAGGGCGACGTTGACGTTGCCGTCGATGTCTTGGTTAAAGTAGTCGCGCGAGCCGACCAGCGTCAGAATTTGTCCGGTTTTTGGATCAATCGCCACCAGCGCCGCGTTATTGGCGCCCCACCGCTGCTCGTTGAGCGGCGCTTGCTCGGCGATGATCGTCTCGGCCGCCAGTTGCTTGTCGACGTCGAGGGTGGTGGTGACGCGCAAGCCGCCGCGCTCAACGACTTTTTCACCGTACTTTTCGGTCAATAGCTCCTTGACGAAGAACACGAAGTGCGGAGCAATGATGGTTTCGCGTTTCGGCTTAACGTTTTTCAGAACGTCTTCCTGCTTGGCGGCTGCTACCTCCTCGGCTGTGGCATAGCCCTGTTCGGCCATCAGGTCGAGGATGTAGTGCGCACGCCCGAGGAGCTTGTCGGTGTGGTTGCCGTACGGCGAGTAGAAGGTCGGCGCCTGCGGCAAGGCCGCAAGAATCGCTGACTCGGCCAGTGACAGCGAGCGGGCTGGCTTTCCGAAGTAGGTCTCGGCCGCAGCCTCGACGCCGTAGGCATTCGAGCCGTAGGGAATTTCGTTGAAGTAGAGCTTGAGGATTTGCTCTTTAGTAAAGCGGCGCTCAATTTGGTAGGCGAGCACCAGTTCTCTGATTTTTCTAGTCAACTTCTTCTCGCTGGTTAAGATGGCGTTCTTGACGAACTGCTGGGTGATGGTCGAGCCGCCCTGCGACGAGCCGGTGGTGACGTCCCGCCACAGCGCCCGTACGATGCCGGTCAGCGAAAACCCTTGGTGCTTGTAAAAATCTTTATCCTCGATAGCTACGGTGGCGTTGACGACTGTCGGTGCGATCTCGCTCAGTTCAACCACGGTTCGACGTTCGTCGCCGTGAATTTCGTACAGAAGCGTTTTACCGTCGCGAGCGTAGATGCGGGTCGATTGCGCGACGTTGCGGTCCGATATTTTATCGGGGTCCGGCAGGTCGCGCGAGAACCAGGCGAAGACCACGATGGTGGAAAAAACGAAAAACAGGGCCGCCGTCGCTCCGAGCGGAAGCCAGAAACGGAACAGTCGCTCGCGTCGCGCCTGCCGTCGGGCGCTGGCTCGAATCCGTCCCCACACCCGGCGAGTGGTCACGACCAGTAAGTTCCACAGCGCCGAGGCGGTCCGGACGCCCGTGGCGGGTTGGTAGGAAGATCGCGCGCCCCGCCAGGAACGGTCAAAGCGACGACTGGGTTGGTCAACTTCGGGCGGCGGCCGTTTGAGGTGAGGAATAGGCATCGGTTCAGCTCCATGATGGAGACGCTAACATTCGCGCCGGCGGCTGACGATGAACGTCGACCGGAGCGCGGCGCTGGTCACTGACGTGTACATAGCAATGCCGAGCATAGCAGAAAAGTGGTATAATTTCAAGCGTATGCAGACAGCCGAGCGAATTAACGAGCTGCTGAACCGCGGCGTGGCCGAGGTGATTGATCGTCCGCACCTTCAAGAGCGGTTGCGTTTAGGTAAACAGTTGCGGCTGAAGTACGGGATTGACCCAACCGGCCAGCAGATTCATATTGGTCACGCCGTACCATTGCGGGCCCTGCGGCGATTTCAGGATTTGGGACACACCGCCATTCTTTTGATTGGCGATTTTACCGCTCGGATTGGTGACCCATCCGGTCGTGATATCACCCGCCCGCAATTGACCGCGGCTCAAGTCAAACAGAATGCTCGGACATACACCCAGCAAGCTTTTAAGATTCTCGACAAGAAACGGACGGAGGTACGCTGGAATTCGGAATGGCTGCAAAAAATGAAGTTGCCAGATGTCCTGGCTGAGGCGGCCCGGATTTCTGCGAGCTGGGTATACTCCCACGATACCTTTCGTCAACGGCTGCAGTCCGGGCGGGCGCTGGGATTTCATGAGCTTTTCTACCCAATGCTCCAGGCTTACGATTCGGTGGCACTTAAGGCCGATGTTGAGTTTGGAGCGCTTGATCAAAAGTTCAATTTGCTGACCGGCCGGGAGCTGATGAAGGCGCATGGCCTGGCACCCCAAGACGTGGTTTTGACGAGGTACCTCATCGGCACCGACGGACAGAAAATGGGCAAATCACTCAACAATTTCATTGCTTTGGAGGAAGAACCATTCGAGATGTTCGGTAAAGTGATGAGCATGCCGGACACGGTGCTGCGCGACTACTTTGAGTTGGCGACTGACGTTCCAGTTGCCGACTTTGACAAAATGAAATGGTCAGGCGCCGAGGCGCGCAACACAAAAATGTTCTTGGCGAGAAAGATTGTGGAGGAGTATCACGGCGTTCCGAAGTCAAACGCGGCCATGCGGAAGTGGGAAGATTTTTCCAAAGGCAGCGTGGACGCCGGTCGGGTCCGCCTGCAAGACATTCCGAACAGTGACCTGGTCGGGCTCCTCGTGGTTTCCAAGCAAGCAAAGAGCAAGAGCGAAGCGCAACGGATTATACAACAAGGCGGCGTCAAACTGAATGGTCTTCAGGCGATGAACTGGAAAGAAAAACTTTCCAGCGGAGACGCCGTGACGGTGGGCAAGAAAAATCGGACGTTTACGATTGTCTAACGAATAGGTCGGCCAGCAGGAGCTCCCTAACTGTGGGATTTCCTACTGGCCGTCGTATCTGGCGATTGCAGAGCCTGCGACGTCCGGAAACATACCACCCACAGACACAAACGAGCGGTCCGTAATATTAGCCTCTCCTCATATGGGGAGGGGCTAAAAAACGGCGTATGTTTATTCCATCGCTTGTGAGGCGGTCGCTATTATTTAACGGTTACCGACGTTCTTCGAGCGTTTTTTCTTCCCGTCCCCGCGGTAGAAAGTGGTGGTTTTGAAGCAACCGTGTTTAATTGCCGTACATAAGTACCGAAGAAAACATTTTAATTGGGAACCCCAAAAGTTATTGATTGTCCGGCGAGGATGGTGGGTGAGCTTTCTTTCGTTTCAAAAAAGTGACAAGAAGGTAAACTACAGCAAACACCAGGATTGGAACAATGATTGATGTAGGCAATCCCCAGGGGGATAATAAAAAAGATTGAAGTCTGCTAATCAGTTTTGTGGGTTGTGGTTTTCCGATGAATTCAAACGCATCACTGCTGAACAAGACGGTATCCCCCGGCTTAGTAAACGAGAGATCGGCTTCTTCCCCCAAGGATTCATACGTGAATTGCCGAACACTCCTGAGCGGGAATTGAAGATTGCAATTTTTTTGTTGGCTGTGTGCTCCGTATGAGGGAAAGGTTTCAGTCTGAACAACCTTCAATACCCTTGCCTCAATGCGATAATAGGTTTGTGAAAAACCCTCTACTTGAAACCCGGACCCTCTATCATCATGGAAGGTGAGACTATTTAGGTTTGCCGTTATTTTACATAAGTACGGAGTTCCACCTATTCGCGCTCGCGTCTCAACCGGAGTTGCTATTAATACGAAGAACAAACCCAGTGTAAGCACTAACCGAATCAAAGGCATAGTATATTTTCAGGATAAAGAGTAATCATGGTAACCTACTTTTTCTTCTTGGATCCACGGTAAAACTTGGCCGCGTCTTCCGGCGGCACGGTATTGACGATTAGGCGCGACCCAAGCTCCAACCCGGCCCACACATCGCCGCGCGGGGCAATCCGGAAATAGAAGTGCTCGTTTTTGTCGTTGACCAGCTGATGGCAGAACAGGTTGTAGGGTAAGCCGAGCTTACTCAGCCTCGTCAGCAATCGCTTGAGC
Source organism: Candidatus Kerfeldbacteria bacterium (assembly GCA_016204645.1). GTDB lineage: Bacteria > Patescibacteriota > Patescibacteriia > SBBC01 > SBBC01 > JACQPY01. The sequence goes on along the minus strand of JACQKI010000069.1, from coordinate 7,900 downwards.
ATGTTGGCCAATGAAAGACGCTCAACCGCCTTAAGGTTGCCGAGGTTGTCGACGTGCCGCCAAGGAATAACCCAGACTTCGTAGTTGTAGGACGAAGCGTACGGCGCAATCGCCCCGAAGTAGTCGTCCTCGGCAATCCAACGCGAACCTTTTTGTTCTTTGACCAGCAGGTCTTCGTAGTAGCAGCGGCCCTTGAGGATCTGGTAGGATTCGGCCCGCTTGCGCTTGTCGATGATGTGCGGCGGGACGAACGAGGAGGCGAAGATTTGCGAGTGGGCGTGGGCAATCGAGGCCCCGGCCTTACCGCCGCGGTTTTTGAAGGTCATGATGTACTTGATTTTCGCATCGCGTTCGAGCGCCCGGATCCGTTTGCCGAAGACGTCGATGACCGTGGCGATGTGCTCAGCCGACAAGTCGGCGAACTCGACGTTGTGGTCGGGCGTGTCAATCACCACTTCCTGGTAGCCATACGCCTTGTCGTTGCCGACGCTGACGACCGGGTAGATGTTTTTAATAACCTTAACCGTCCAGTTCAGGCCACGGCCGATGGTCAGCAGGGCTTTGACGTCTTGTAGCTGCGGCGGGCAGAAAATGCACTGCGCCGGACCCTGGTCTTGATGAATAATCGTGGTCGGGGGAAAATCGTGCGGCCGGCGCTTCCGTCCCGGAGCGATAATGACGACCCGGTCGTGGATGTAGTCTTGTCGAATTTCTGGTTTGGTCATAGGTTTTTTCGGGCGCGTTCGTAGAGCGTTAGGTAGGCGCGGGCCGAGCGATCCCAGGAAAAGTCCTGGGCCATGCAGCGGTTGATGAGCTCGCGCCAGGACCGCGGGTTGCGGTAGCGTCGGAGGGCGCGGGCGACTGCCTCGGCGAAGGCGTTCGGAGTGAACGAGTCGAAGGTGAAGCCCAGGCCGCGGTTTGGTTCGGCGTCGGCGTCGATCACCGTGTCTTTTAATCCGCCGGTGGCGTGGACGACCGGCGGGGTGCCGTAGCGCATGGCAATCATTTGGCCGAGTCCGCACGGTTCGAACACCGAAGGCATCAGGAAGAGGTCGCTGCCAGCGTAGATCGATCGGGCGAAAGCCTCGTCGAAGTCGATCCGGGCGTAGACTTGCCGCGGCCGCTCGCGTGCCAGCTTGCGGATTAGGTCTTCGTACGCATCCAGTCCGGTGCCGAGCCAAATCAGTCGAGCACCCGAGCGCAGCATCATTGTACTATGCTGGATAATCAGATCAATACCCTTCTGCTCGGTCAGGCGGCCAATGAAGCCGAAGGTCGGCACGGCCGGATCAGGAGGAAAACCGCACTGTTCGTGGAGCGCCAGTTTATTTTCCGCTTTCCGGTCGACGTCCGCCGCCGTGTACCGGATACGCAGGTGCGGGTCGCGGCTGGGGTCGTAGCTGGCCGTATCGATGCCGTTCAGAATGCCGATCAGCCGGTCCTGCCGCTGTCGGAGCGAGCTGTCGAGGCCTTGGCCCAGCTCGGGCGTCAGGATTTCCCGGGCGTACTGCGGGCTGACCGTGTTGATGTAAGTTGAAGCTAGGATGCCCTGCTGGAGGAGGTTGAGGTCACCCCGGCCGTCGCGCACTGCCAGGTGGGGTCCGGCTGATTCGGCCAGCTTCAGGAACGACAGCGCTTCGCCGGCGTTCCAGACGCCTTGGTGGGCGAGGTTGTGGACGGTGAAGATGGTGGTGGCGGCTACGCCGCGGCTGGCCAGCAGCGTCGACACCAAACCGGTGTGCCAATCGTGGCAGTGGACCAAGTCCGGTTCCCAACCCAGTAAAGGAACGACCTCGGAAACGGCCAGCGAAAAAAAGAGGAAGCGGGCGAGCTCGTCGAACGGGTCGTCCGTGCCGTGTTCGTTGTAGATGGAGCCGCGACTCAGGTAGGCCGTATTTTCAATGAAGTAGACAGGCACGTCGGAGTTCGGCAGGGCGCCTCGGAGCACGCGGCAGTGTTCCTGGCCGCGGCCGGTAGTCACCACCACGTCGGGCAACACCAGTTCGAGCGAGGGTTGACCGGCTAGACGCTCGTAGCGGGGCATGATGATGCGGGTATCGACGCCCAGCCGCCGGAGCGCGATCGGTAGCGCACCAACCACGTCGGCTAAGCCACCGACTTTAGCGAAGGGTGTGGCCTCGGCGCTGACCCACAGAACATTCATAAAGAGTCGGCCACGGCTAGCAATCGGTTCATGCGCCGCTCGAGCAGGCGGACGTAGCGCCGCCGGTTCGGGTCCCGTGGGCCGAGGTTGATGACGGTGGTGGCTAGAATATCGAGGAGCGCTCTGAGCTCGAAGACCGGCAGCGCCGCGCTCAGTCTCTGTCGGTAGCCGGCTGACTGCGACCGGAAGTAGGCATTCGTGAATCTTACTCGAAGCCGCTCGACCGCCCGATCCGGTAGGACGCCGTACAGCATGACGCTCAGGTGGGCGCGGAAGGTGCCGAGGTCGATCGCCGGATGACCGACTCCGCTTTGCGTAAAGTCGATCAAGCCGATGTTGGTGGTGGCGATGATGTTGCTGGCCTGGAAATCGTTGTGGACCAGCGCTCGCAGCCGGTTCCAGTGCCGAGCTTCGGCCTGACGCAGCGCGTGTCCTGCTCGTCCGACTACGGCAGTTGCGGGGGCGTGGGATTGGAGAATGCGCCGTTCGAGCAGGCGCAAGAAGCGTTGCTCGGCCGACCAGCGCAACCGGCGGAGACCGGCAGTCGGTAGGCGATGGAAACGCGCCAAGGCTCGACCAGCCTGCGCCACCAGCCGGGCAAAGTAGGGGGAGCGCAAGCTGATTTGCCGCAGCGACCGTCCGCCGAGTTCCTCGTAGAAGACGTAGCCCAGCCGCGACTCGAAGCGCAACGGCCGAAGACTCGAAAACCCGTTTTGGCGCTGGTAAACGCGAGCCATAATCCGGTAAGTGTCTCGGTCGATCCGATTGCCGCGGACCACCCTGTCGCCCGTTTTCCCTGATACCCAGGATAGCCGAAGCCGGAATCGCATCAGGAAGCTGCGCGTCGAAAGCGCCCGGCGGTGTTCTGGTTCAAGCCTTTCGATCGCCGAAGCCTGTGGAAAAAATTCCGGCAGGTGTTCTGAAAAATACGCCAGCATGGTAGCTCGGTCTCGGAGGGCCGAGGTCAGCTGTCCGGGCGGAACCGAACGCAGCGGCGCCGCAATTCGGTAGCCGGTTTTGGCCAGCAGCGTTTCGGCCGCGTCCAAGGCGAGCGGTGCAATACGTCGGCCGACCGTCGGTCGGATCGAAAGGGTATAGGCCAGTACTTGCAACGTCCACCAGGCGCGGAAAATGTTGATGCGTTCGGTCGTATCCGGTCCGACTGCCGACAGCGCCGGTCTGTAACCGGCCGTAAAAGCACGATCCAGCCGCGAAGCCAAGACGGGCTGGCAGCGACCTTGCCAGGTGAGCAGGTCGACCTGCGCGAAAAAGTTTCCGACATCGCTCAGCGGATCGTCCACCAGGCTGTTGCCGAAGTCGATGAAGCCGGTACGGTCGCCTGAGCCGGCGATCACGTTATCGAGGTTAAGATCCCCGTGAATGGTTCGAAGTTGGCGCCGGTAGCGACGCAGGATGTCGACCCGCGCCCACGCGCCCACGCTCAAGAGTCGAATTGCTCGCTCAAGGTACGGCCGAGCAGCCCGCGCGACATCGTCACGGAAGTAGCGGGCGTCGCGGGCGATTTCCTGGGCTCGTCTGACTGGGCCGACACGGAGTGCGGCGCGATGGAGTTTTGCCAGCCACTGACCGGCGCGGTAAGCGGTCGGAACGGCGCGTCGGTCGCGGCGAACAATCAATGATTCGAGGGTAACGCCGGGGATGTCTTGGTAGAGGTGTAGCCGCAGCGGTCGGATTATCCCGAATGAGGTCGGGACCCGTAGGGTGCCGGACGAGAAGCTGGCCCGCGCCAGAGCCCGCTGGGCGCGATCGGCGATCAGCGATTCGGCGGCCGTGTCGCTGCTCGGGACGTTGCCGCGGACGATCAGCTTGGCTGACTGGCCAGTGGGAGCGTCGGCCGTCAGGTCGTAACGGAGCGAGTGTTTAAAGGCAAATCGTCCAACTTCCCGAACCTTAACGCCCGACAGCCGCCAGCCCGGTGGCAGCACCGACCCGACGATCCGTTGCAGGTACGGACGCATAATCCTGACTGTTCGCGCTCGTCGGACGAGCCGCTGCTCGGGCGTCATGGCTGCTGCGAGTCTGGCTGCTCGTACTGGCGAAGCTCCTTGATTCGGTCCCGCAGCTGCGCCGCCCGTTCGAACTCTTGGCGCGAGGCCACTAAAGCCATTTCCTTTTCCAGGTTGGCGATGATTTTTTCGATTTCGCGTTTCGGGAGCTTCGGCAAGCCCTCGTCGGTGCGTTGGCGGATCTCTTCGTCCTCCTGCTTCGAGAGCGCCTCGACGATGCCCTCGCGCTGCCACTCGAATCCTAAAAAGATGATCTTCTTGTACAGCTCCTGCGCCTGCGCTTTGCGATCGGCTCCCACCCCGGGAGTCCAGAGCACCACGTCCCTGAGCTCCTTGGCGCCGCGCTCGATCATTTCTAGGGACCACCAAGGTTTGGCCGAAGCCCACCAGTACTGGTCTGAATGCAGGGCCCGATCGAGCAGCTGCCGGGCGCGGTCAAAGCCCTCGGCTTTCGGATCGGCCGCGTGCACGGTCTCGACCGCCAGGTTGGTCAATTCCCACTGGAGCTCGTGGATTTGGTTGCCTTCGTCGTCCCAGCGCGCAAACGGCACGTTGCGCTCGAGGTCTTTTTCCATCAGCGCCCAGGTTGACGGCAGCAGCTCGACCGCGGTCGTCTGCTTGAAGTGGTTCGGCAAGTCAGAAATCATGACGGTTTGCAGTTCAGCCGACTCGTAGACTTCAAACAGCAGGTGCTCCATGCCCGGCCGATGGTGGCCGAACGTTTCCCCGTCCATGGCGGTCAGCAGGTACTCGTGGCGCTTGAGCCGGTCGCCCAAGCCGGATATCAGCAGGTTGCCCGTGCCCAGCTGTCCGGACAGGATTTTGTAGCTAGTCCGCCGTTCGCGGAAGTAAGCCTTGAGGCTCGGAGCCTTCTCGACCGTGTAGATTTTTGAGTAGTCGACGGTGCCGAGCTTTCGGTCGAACGACAGCTCGTCGCAGATCATCCACTCGAAGCCGAGCCGGGCGACCACCTCGGCGACGTGCGGCGAGACACCCATCTCCGGGGGGAAAAATCCGCGCGGTCGGTAGCGGTCGCCGAAGTAGCGTTGCATAGTGGCGGTATTGAGCTCGATTTGGCGGAAGATTTCCTGGTCCGGCAACCGCGGCAGGAGCGGGTGAAACTTGGCAGAGCCGGTCAGCTCGTTCTGGCCGCGTTGGAGTAGCTGGCGCACCAACTCGATCACGTCGCTCGCGCCGTTCTGCTCCCACAGCTCGACCAAGATGGAGCTGATATTCATGGTCGTCCGGCTGTTCGGGTGTTCGAGCATGCCGCGCAGGATCGGCCGGTACGACTCTTGGGTAATTTTTTTTACCCAGAAGGGTTTCTGGGTCGGGGGCTGGTAGAAGTGTAGGAAGTTGGCCCAAATCATGAGAAGATATGAAGGAAGAAGGGATTAGGGATTAGGGTATGGAATATGGTGTATGGTTCGTAGTGAAAATGTTTAATATTTGATTTTTCAGCGCGCTAGTCAAAGGTCAACTGTCAAGTGTTCTTCGCATCCTAGCTTACACTTTTTCCGCCGAGGTAGCGAGGCTGCGGCTCTCGACGCATGAACCGCTTGATGTGCCGTTCGGCCGCACCGGAAGCGTGCCAACGGCGGCTGGTTTCTTTGATTCGTCCGATCAAGCGACGGACGCGCTCGATGGTTTGGCTCGGCGGACTGAGTTCTTCCGCCAGTAGGCCGAGCCGTTCGGCCGCTTGGCCGACAATCTCGACGTCCCACCACGGCTCGCGCGACGCCCACCAGTACCAGTCGCTCGTCAGAACCTGGTCGAATTCGTGTCGGATCTGACGCGGTAGCCGACCTCTGAGCTGACGTGCCCTGACCAGCGCCAGCACCGTGGAAAACAATCGCCACTGCAGGACGTGCAAGGGGTTGTTCGGGTTTTTCCAGAGTCCGAACGGCACACCGCGCCGAATGTCAATTGGGCGACTCGACCAGCTGGCCGCCCGCGGGCTGAGGCTGACCGGACCGTCGAGCGCTGCCAACGCCTCGGTGACGGTAACGGTCTCGATCGTCGGCAGGTGTACCAGTTGCTGCCAGATTTTCTTCGCCGCCCGTCGGTGGTGCCCGAGGTTCTCGCCGTCCATAGCCGTAATCAAAAGGCTCTTCTGCCCGTTCCAGCGCTGGACCGTTGAGAAGAAGCGCCTAATGTCGTTAGCCTGGGCTTCGAAGGCCAGGTAGTCGCTGACGTAGCGGTTCCGGAACACCAAGCCCAGCCGCGTCCCGCGCAGCTGGTAGCGGGACTCGTAGTTGACCAGTCCGGGGTGGCTGATGCCGTCGAGGATCACCCACCGGTACCCGAGCTGTCCCAGCAGCTGGCCGAGCCGGGGGCTGTACGCCATTTCCGGCGGGAAAAAGCCGGCCGGCTGGTATGCTCGACCGAGGGCTCGTCGGTTGACGGCGCGGTTGAGCGCGATCTGGCGCCTGATTTCGGAGGCCGGCAGCAGGGGCAGGATGGCGTGGTAGATGGCCGAATCCGTCAGCTCGATCTGGCCGCGTTCGAGGAGGCGCCGGAGGCCGACCAGGATCGGCCGCAGCATGGGCTGACGGAGCTGCTCGGTCAGCGAACCGGCCAAGTTGACGGTTACGCGAACATCGCGGTGCTGTAGCAAAAACTTAATCAGCGGCCGGTAGCTCTCGCGGGCGACCTTGGCGACGATCCGAGCCGGCCAGTGCGGCGGCTGGTAGACGTGGAAGAAGTTAGCCCAGCGCATCGGGTCGTTCGCGTGACGGTTGCTTCTGAAGCCGCATGGCTTGCCGGTAGAGCTCGATGTACTTTTCGGCGGGAATGTCCCACGAATAGGATTCCTGCATTGCCTGCCAGCTCAGGTGTTCCCAGACCTGGGGGTATTTGTACGTTTCCAGCGCGCGGACGATCGCCACCAGCAGGTCGTCGGCTGCGTAGCGCATGAAGACGAACCCCGTTCCGAGGTTGGTTCGGGGGTTGAAGTCTTCGATGGTGTCGGACAAGCCGCCGGTCTTGTGGACGATCGGGATGGAACCGTAGCGCAGGCTGATCAGCTGAGACATGCCGCACGGCTCGTAGCGGCTGGGCATCAGGAACATGTCCGACCCGGCGTACACTCGGGAGCCGAGCTCCTCTGTAAAGGGAGTCAGGATGGCGATGCGTCCGGGGTACGTCCGGGCTGCTTTCCGGAAGACGTTGACGTAATCCCGGTCGCCGGTGCCGACGATCACGATCTGCAGCTCAAGCTGCATCAGGACCGGTAAGATGTTCTTAATCAAATCGAAGCCCTTCTGCTCGGTCAGCCGGTGGACCAGTCCGATTAATGGGATGTCGTTGCGCTGGTCAAGGCCGACCATTTTTTGCAGCTCACGCTTGTTCTCGTGCTTCCGGTCGAGCGAGTTCCAGTCATACGAGTGCCACAGGTGCCGGTCAAACTGCGGGTTGTAGACTTGGTAGTCGATGCCGTTGATGATACCGAACACGTCCTTGGCTCGACGTCGGAGGGCCCGGTCGAGATTTTGCCCGTACTCAGGCGTCAGGATTTCTTGGGCGTACCGAACGCTGACGGTATTAATGGCGTCGGCGTAACGGATCCCGCGCTTGGTGAAGTTGGTCCAGCGCAGCTTGGCCGGATCTTTCGGCACCGGCCCTAAACCGACGTCCACTTTGTCGGCCGGCACGCGCCACCAGTCGCCTTGCATCTGGAACGGCAAATTGTGGATGGTAAAGATAGTAG
>JACQKI010000067.1 GCA_016204645.1 Candidatus Kerfeldbacteria bacterium | reverse complement strand
GTTCCTGACCAAGGACTTTCACGTCTACGCTGACCACGGCGGCGGCCTACTGGTCGACCCCGAGTTCCCCTATAACCGTCAGGTGCGCGACATGTCTGCGCACTGGACGGATCGGGCATCGGAGGCCTATCTCGATATGGGCATCTGGCATGTCCTGCTGATGGGGCACGTGCCGTGCAAGCAGCAGCGGCAGTACCGGTACTCGGCGGTCGACATGGTCCGCTCCCTGATCCGGGCCAAGGATCACCTGAAGATCGAGCTGACCAAGCGTGCGAAGGAACGAGCCGAGAAGCACGAGGTTCCGATGCCGCCTAAGCTGAAGGTTGGCATCCTGATCCAGGTGGACCGTGGTGTCGGGTGCCGCGGTCGCAAGCGTCGCGTGACGAGACTGCTGCCTGCGCGGAACTTCCGCAACATCGTCGGGATCCACCGTCCCGACTTCGTCAACGCCGTCTGCTAGGAGACGGAACCGCTCTTTTGGACCGACCCAAGCACTGAGGTAGCTTGGGCGGTGTTATTTTTCCTCGGCGAGACAACCTGCGGTTTTCTCGTCCGATGCCACTCTTTCCCTCTAAGGTGTCGCTCCTTGCGGCTCGTCTAGGGGCCCGGCCGCTGGCCACCCTGATACTCGCCGCTGCGGAAGCGACGGCGTGAATCGAACCCTAAAGGGTTCGATGGTTGTTGTTTTATTGATGTGCTATCATTTTTTTATGTCCCACTCCGCCAAAACCCTGGTCCTGCACTGCATTGATTTTCGTTTCGTGCATGAGAGTGTGCATTTTCTGAAAAATCTTGGGTTGCTCAACCAGTACGACGACGTGGCTGTGGCCGGATCGGCGAAAAATTTGGCTGACCCCTACGACCGTCACGACCGCGAGTTCGTGCTTCGGCAAATCGCCATCGCCAAAAAGCTGCACGGCATTTCCGAAGTCTTTGTTATCAATCACCTTGACTGCGGCGCGTACGGCAAAGGTACGTTCGCCAACGCCGCAGAAGAGCGCGACCGCCACCAGCGTGATTTACAGGTGGCCAAAGACATTATTGAACGTCGTTTCGATGGTTTGAGCGTGACTAAGATTCTGGCCAGGATTGACGAACGCGAGAAGGTTGACTTCGAGAAGATCGCCTAAGTTAAACGTCAGACGGCTGTACCAGACGCTTCGGCGTCAGTACGGCGCGCAGCGATGGTGGCCGGCCAAAGCCCAGGGCTACGAAGCGCGCTGCTTTGAAATTTGCGTCGGCGCGATTTTGACGCAGCACACGAACTGGCAGAACGTAGAGCGCGCGCTCAGCCACCTGCGGTCGACCGACAGCTTGTCTCTGGAACGGATGGTAGCGATGTCGCGAAGCCGTCTGGCCATACTGATTCGACCGTCCGGCTTCTTCAACCAGAAGGCCATAAAGCTCAAAGCCTTAACCGCGTTTGTGAAAACGCAGTACGGTGGAAGTTTTCGGCGGATGTTTGCGGAACTAACCATGGTCTTACGCCAGCAGCTCTTGACCGTTCATGGAATCGGAAAGGAAACGGCCGATGCAATCTTACTGTACGCCGGGAACAAGCCGATTTTTGTCATTGATGCGTACACTAAACGTTTTTTGGCCGCGCAGGGCGTGGCCTTTCGCGCGTATGACGAGTACCGATGGTTTTTTGAAAAGCGGTTGCCGCGGAAGGTGAAACTCTATCAAGAGTTTCATGCTTTGCTTGTCGCCCACGGAAAACTGGACCGCCCTGGAAAAATCCAGACGAATGTGGTATACTGAGCACAGATAGTCAAATATTTAGCAAAATAAGCACAAAAATATGGACATTTTAAGAGGGGGGCGTTCCGCGGTATTAGCGATTGGCTCCGCGGCGATTTTGCTGATTGGGTTGGTGGCTGGCAGCCAGTTCGCCGCGGCCGGGGCATTGACCTTCAGCGGCACGGTTGTGACGCCGAGCGGGGGAACGTACGCAGACGGCGGCTGGCTCAATCTCTACAACAGCACGGTTGGATATGGGTCGGGGATTGATAGCACCGGCAAATTTGAAATTACCGGGATGGATCCGGGTACGTATACGCTCGATGTTGGAATTCCGACGTCGTCAGCCTACGCCAGTCCGGCCCAGCAACAGGTCACGCTGACCGCCAGCACGACCGGCTTTCAGGTTAAAGCTGCAGCCCCGGCGCTCAGAGGCGTACTGGCCAAACCCGACGGCACGCCGACGACCGGCTGCGTCAACGTGCGTAATTCGACCTGGACGGTTAATCGTAACTCCTGCCCAGGCGATGACGGCGCCTGGAAAATCGGCGGGCTTGATGCCGGCACGTACATTCTCGAAGCCAACCCGCCGCAGAATTCAACCTTCGTCGGTTCCGAACAAAAAGTCACGGTCAGTGATCCGTCGAGTACGGTTGATCTCGGCACGGTCAAACTGGAAAACCCATTTATTATCGGCAAGGTCGCTTTTCCTGACGGTTCGCTGCTACCCTGGAACGACGATTGGAGCAAGCGGTACCACTTGTCGGTTGACTTGTGGAACAGCGACTATACGATCAACAAACACTCCGACTACGACCAGAACAGCAAGTTCAAGTTCGGCAAGGTACCGGCCGGTACCTACACCTTGCACGTCAACATCTGGGACACCGAGCAGTACACCGGCTCGGAAAATATTACGTTGACGGTTCCGGCTGGCGGTCTTGACCTGACAGGTACGCCCACCAAGTTGACGACGCCGCAGCTGTCCGGAGTGGTCTACCGCCCAGACGGTACTACGCCGGTTCAGGGCGCGTGGGTGACGCTACACAACGACGACTGGACCCAGAACCAGGGTTCGTCGACCGACGCCAACGGCCAGTACCGGATCGGCGGATTGCCGGCCGGCACCTATACCTTTGAGGTCAACCCGCCGTCGGACATGACCGACGTGGTTCGGCCTGATGGGGTCGCCGTGACCGTCACCAGCCAGAAGACGACCAAGAACGTGACCCTGTCCGGCGCCTCGAAGTACGCCACGGGTACAGTCAAGAAGAAAGACGGAACCGCCGTATCCTGCGCTCAAGTCAACGCCAACCGCCGCGGAGCCAGCGGCTGGGCCAACGCTCGGACCAACAGTGCCGGCGAGTACATCCTGACCCTGGCGCCCGGGTCGTGGAACATTCGCGTCGAGCCTGATCGCGGCTTTGACTGCCCTGATCCGGATTGGATCTTCGTCGACAGTGAAGCGATCGTCGAGTTTTCATCGGACAGCAGCCGCCAGGCCGAGGTCGTCAACTTTACCGTCCAGAAGGCCAGCGCCGTGATTACCGGCAAGGTCACGAAGAAGGACGGAACGCCGGTCACCAACGGCAACGTCAACGCCAACTCGCAGACGCAAGACGGACGCAGCCGTTGGTCGAACGCCCAGATTAAAGCTGACGGTTCATACAAGCTTTACCTGGTGGCCGGGACTTACACGATCGACGTCTGGACACCGGACACGCGGCTGTACGCCAAGAACCAAAAAGTGGCGGTGGCCGATAACCAGACGGTCACGACCAACTTCGTGATGAGCGAAAAGCTGGCGCACATTACTGGTAAGGTAACGACCCAGGATGGGACTGGTCTCCCGAACATCCAAATCAACGGCAACCTCGACTGTGGGCCGCAGGGCTGCAGCGCCTGGAGCAACACCAAGACCGACGCCGACGGAAACTTTGACCTGGCCGCGACCGCCGGCCGCTGGTTCATCAACTTTGACGGCGGCCAGACCGCCACCTACGTCTACGATGGACCGTCGTTGGACGTCTACGTCGCCTCGGACACGGCCACCGTATCCGGCGTCAACATCAAGCTGACGTACGCCGACGTCACGGTTAAAGGCAAGATCGTCGACGATACCGGCAAGGCCTTTTCCGATCTCTACGGGTGGGCGTACGTTCGCCCGCTAACCACCACGGCCGGTGCCGGCTACCGCGAGTACGGCGGCTCAGTCAACGGCGGAACATTCAACTTCCGGATACCGTCGAAACTCTTTGCACTGGCTGAGCTCGGCATCCACATGCCGCCGAACAGTCAGTACTCGGCCAGTAGCGGCCAGACGATCACCTTGGTGGCAGACGCAACCATCGAGAAAGACATTGTGGTCAAGAAGAACGACGGCGCCATCGTCGGCCGGGTGACTGACAGCTCGGGCCTGCCGTTGAAGAACTGCAGTTTCCGGGGCGATGTGTACGCTAACTCCGAACGCGGCCAGTGGTACGGCACGCAGGTCAACGCCGACTGCTCGTACGAAATCAGCCTACTGTCCGGGACCTATCAGCTGGGCTACAACTTTGATCAATCATCCGGGTTTTTGAACCGGCCGCCATCGCCGGATGCGATTGTGGTGGCCTCGGGCACGCGGGTACAGAAAGACATCAAGGTGCTGATCGGCGATGCCCGCTTATCGGTCTTGGTGCTGAATCCAGACGGCAGTCCGGCCCGGCGCGTCTGGGTCTGGACCGACAACCATGAAGAAGTCGACGCCCTCCGTCGCAGCAGCGAGGAACGCGACCGTGGCCAGGAAGATACGTTCAAAGGGCCGGGCGGAACCAGCTCGCCCGAGGAGGTACTCAAGTACTGTTCTAAGCCGGAGAACGAGAAAGAGTGCCGCGACTTTAAGTTGCCGCCAGGCGCCGAGGGCCCGGGCGGCTGCAAGAACGCGCTCGAGTGCACGCAGTACTGCCAGAAACACAAGGCCGAGTGCGAACGGGAATTTAAAGGTGAGACGAGCAGCTCGTCCGGAAAGCTGAGCGTTAGTTCGGTGGTGCGCAAGTCGCGAGTCGCCAGCTTGCGGCTGGTCAGGGCGCAGGCGGAAACGAAAGACGAGGAACGAGATTTCTTCGACAACATGTTGAGCTCAGGTTCGGAAACGAATGATCAGGGCGTGGCCACCGTCAGCTTACTCTCCGGTCATCAGTACACGGTCAATGCTGGCCTGCCGCCGGACAGCAAGTACATGCCGCCGAAGTTCGAGCGCGTCAACCTATCGGGCAAGTCGGCCAACGTGACGCTCAAGCTGCGCGACGCCGACGGCAAAATGACCGGCTTCGTGACTTTCAACAACCAGGCCGTTCAGAACGGCTGGGTCAGCTGCTGGAGTGAGGACGGAAACAACAACGGCGGGCCGATCATCAACGGTTCGTACAGCCTTAACTACACCTTCAACTCGACCTACCACTGCAACGCCAACGCCCAGTCAGGCACCGCCTTCCTGCACAGCGACGAAAAAATCGTGACCATCAATAAGGAAAAGACGAAGACCGTCAACTTCACGCTGGGCGCGGCCAATTTCCAGATTCCGCCGCCGGTATCCGAATCCTTCGACGCCACCCAGTCGCGCGTCATTACGCTGGGCGACGGCACCACCATCAACATCCCGGCCAACGCCCTAGCCAGCTCAGGTACGGTGACCGTCAATGCCAATCCGACCATCAACGTCCAGAGCCAAAAGACGGCTCAACCGCTCGGCTACGGTTACAACTTCGAAGCGATTGACGCTAACGGACAGCCGATTACCAAGTTCAAGGATACGATTACCGCCTGCTTCAAGTACACCGACGCCATGCTGGCTGACATCGGCGTGGAAGAAGCCTCGCTCGTTCCGAGCTACTGGGATTCGGGGTCCGGTACCTGGAAGCAGCCGAACAACATTACCCAAGACACCGATAACAATTCGGTCTGCGTGCGTTCCGACCACTTTACCACCTACGGCGTGGTCAGCGCCAGCGGCCAGGGACGCGGTAAAGCCCTGGTGCCGGTCAAGACCACGCAATCCAAGGGGGTAACTAAGATCACCATCGGCAGCGGTTCGAGCAAGAAGACGATCACGCCGTTTAGTAAGTACAAGGGAAACGTCGCGGTCGGGACGCTGTCAACCAAGAAGGCGGGCCAGGTGATCGTGGCGGTCCAGGCCGGAAAGTCGTCTGACGCCACCGCGGTCAAGGTCTACAGCCTCAAGGGCAAGCTGACGCAGACCATCAAACCCTGGGGTAAAAGTTACCGGCTGGGCGCCTTGATCGACGTTGAAGACTTGACCCGAGACAGCTACGACGACCTGACGCTGGCTCCGGCCAGTCAACGAACGGTCAAGGTCTACGACCTGAGTAACAAGAAGACCTACACGCTCGACAGCGGCGCGTCCGGCACGGTCTTGGCCGAGCCGCTCGACATACTGAAAACCGGTTCGAAGCAGCTGATTACCAAGTCCGGCACGCAGCTGCGCGGCTGGCGGTTCACCGGCGGTAAGAAGGGTTTTAGCCAGTTCAGTCCGGATACCCGTCGCGTCCGCGTCACCAACAATACGATTGAGCGGGTGACGTTGCAGCCGAGCATCAGCACGGTCACGCCGACCACGGTCAAGCGCGCCAAGAACGCGACCGTCACCATCACCGGCGCGAACCTCGGATCAGGCGCAACCGTCTTGGTCAACGGTACGACGCCCGCCAAGAAGGTCAAAGCCAGCGGCGAGAAAAAATTAACCGTGACCATCGACAGTTCAAAACTGACCAAAAACAAGCGCTTCTCGCTTAAGGTGATCAATGCTGACGGTGAGCAAGTGACGTACCAGAAGCTCAAAACCAAGTAAGGAAGACCTGATCGGCAACCGCGAAGCAGCGGCCGGGCACTACTCGGCCGCTGCTTCGTAATGAGCGTTCGGTCGGCCGTACTAAGAACCATTCTCAAACTGTGCATGGACGCTCGTGAACGTGGGTGGTAGCATCTAGGTGTGGATTGGCGAACATTCATCACGATCGCGCACATCGTCGGCACGGTGCTCGGCGTCGGCGGCGCGACTTTTGCGGAAGTCTTCCACCGGCGCGCACTGCGTGACGGAAAAATCGACGAAAGCGAAGGCGGTTTATTGAGCCTGACCTACGGGATGCTTCGGTTAGGAATCATCCTGCTGGTGCTCTCAGGTTTTGCTTACTTTTTGCTGCTCCGGCTTGGCGGTCGAGGGGCGATACTCTACGAGCCGCGGCTATGGGCTAAACTTATTTTGACGGTGGTCATTTTGGTAAACGCCTTACTGATGGCAACACGGAAACTGCCCGTGTGGGTGGGCGGATCAATTTCCATTGTATCCTGGTACGCGGCGCTGATTCTCGGCGTTTGGCGCGGACTTGAGCTGTCATTGGTGGCGATCATGGCTTGGTACGTCGGCTTGGTGCTCTTGGTGGCGTTGATCTTTCGACCTGGGAAAGCGGAAAGACGAACGGCATGAGTGAACTGCAAAAAATCAATTTGATCCTGCACGTGCTCTTGGGGGTGCTGGCCGTGGCCGCGACCTACGCCGTCTGGATCGGTCTGCTACGGCGCGAGCCGGCGTGGTCGAGGTTGCGGTGGTGGAGCTTGGTCGGATTTACCACGATCGTTCTGTCGTGGCTGACCGGCGGCCACTACTACGTGACCTACTACGGCGCCAAGGTTAAACCCGTGATTACGGCCAGCGCATACGCTTGGGCGCACACCGTCATGACTGAAGCCAAAGAGCACGTTTTTCTGTTCTTGCCCTTCCTGACTCTGGTTATTATGCTGAGTGTTTGGCTGGTGAGCGCTCAGGTTACCAGTTCCTCAGGCCTGAAACGATCGCTCGTCTGGCTGGCCGGCGTGACGACAGTCTTGGGCATTATCATCACGCTGTCCGGCGTCCTGATCTCGGGGGCGGTGAGGAAGTAGCTATGATTGACCGCGCAAAAAACATCTTCGCTTCGGTCGCCGCCACGATAGTCACGGTCGTGTTCATAACGTTAATCACAATCATCGCCGACTTACAGTTGCCGCTGAAAGACTGGCTCAAAGCGACCTTCACGCACCACTGGGTTGGCAAGGGCGTGCTGGCGGCCGCGGTGTTCGTCATCGTGTGGCTGATGATGCTGTCCCAGAAGCGCCATGTTGACGACCAGCGGCTGAGCCGAGGATTGATGGCTTTAGCCTGGACGGCGCTGGTCAGCACCGTGGTTCTGTTCGGCTTTTTCATCTACGAAACGTTCCGTTAGCAACTAAACTAAGGTCAATGTAAAGCACCCCGACCAGTCCTCAAGTCTGGTCGGGGGAAAGAGCCTTGTCTTAGACGTTCGCCCACACGGGGAACGGATGTTTGATCGTGGCGATCGCGGTGTTCATCGAGTAGCCGCCGCCGAAGGCTACCAGAGCAATCGTTTTTCCGATCCTCAATGCGTCGGGGTTGAGGGCGAGGGCGAGCGGGATGCTGGCACTCGTCGTGTTGCCGAACCGACCACCGGCGTCGAGCGCCGCTCCGCGGAAGCCGCGCTGCTGCCAGTTCCCGACGATGCCACGGTTGAGCACGACGTTCGCTTCATGGAGGACGAGGTGATCGATGTCCGCCAGGTTCAGACGAGCCTTCGTCAGGACGGCGTCAATCCCGGGACCGCTGATGAACGGTACCATGTCTTCGCGAACCCGTGCCCCGTCCATGCGCAGCCGGTGCTGGTACGTGTCGAGTTCTTCGTGCGTCTCGAGCGGACGCTTCGAGCCGCCGACCGGCGTCGAGATGACGTCCGCCCGGCTGCCGTCGAGCCAGCTGAAGAACCGCTCCGACCCGAACCAGTCCTGTTCGGGCGGTACGCGCGAACAGAGCGTCGCCGTGCCGGCATTACCGAGAACGCAGGCGAAGGCCCGGTCGTGCCAGCTGATCGCGGTACTCATCGCGTCCGCTCCGATGACGAGCACGTGTTCAACTTCGTCCATGAAGCGGTAGGCGATCCGGAGGGCGGCGCCCCAGGTGCTGCAGGCGAGGGCGACGTCGGCGCCGAAGGTCTCTCGTGGGAGAGCTCCATCCCAGGCCGGGATGCCGAGCGCTTCCTGGAGGAGCGCGGCATCAGGCGGGGAGTAGAGGTAGGAGGACGTGACGGTGCCGAAGAGGATGGCGCCGATGCTCGTCGGCGGAACACCGGTTCGGTTCATGAGGAGCCGGCTGGCTTCGACGGCCAGGTCGATCGTTCCCATGCCGGGCTGGCAGAACCGACGCTCGGTAAAGCCAATGCTTTTCTGAATCCACCGCGGGTTCGTCATAAACTTCCGCCGTTCATCCGCACCTAGGCCTTGGCCGCGCTCGCGCGTCAGCCGACCATCGAGTTGCACCATCGCCAGGCGGAGGCGCTCAGCAATCTCGTCGTTCGTCACCACGCGCGGCGAGGCGTACGCGGCGATGCCGGTAATCCGCATGCCGTAGTCAGTGTGCATGGAAGGGCTCCTTTCCAGCGAGGAAAGTGCATTGCTTGTGAACGTAGCAGCGGCAGCAGTTGCTGCCAGCTCAGTGGGCTGATACCCGTACCTGAAGCACCCCCACCGTAGTCGGCGGCAAGGGCGCTGTCAAGTTCTTGTTGGGTCAGAACCTAGACCTGGGGCGGACTGGTGGTTGGCGGCTGCGCTTGAGTCCAGCTGGTTGATCGTCGTGCGGCAAGAGCAGCTCCGAGGATCCCGAGGTAGAGCACTAATCCGTAGACGCAAGCGGGCACGGTGGTGAACGCCAGCTTGAGCACGAAGATCTCGTAGAGCATCAAGCCGCCGGCAAAAGCCGTACCGAGCGCGCCCAGGCCGATCAGCGTACCGAACGCCGGGCGGTGGCGATTGGTCGTCAGACCGATAACGGCGGTCGTGGCAACGGCCAAGTACATGAAGAATCCGTAGACGCAGGTCGGCAATCCGAAGATCAGGACTTTCTGCGGCCCGCCGCAGCTGACCAGCCAGCTCAACGGTCCTTGGTGGCAGCTCGGCCCCCAGATGTTCCAGTACGACAGGTAGCCGGACAAGAGCAGACCGAGGCTAGCGAGAATCAAGATAGTGTTATACGCAGTGCGAAGTTTCATGGAGTAGTGGTTAGTGGTTGGATGTTTAGGAGTGATGATTTGAGATTGGAGTCGGGAGATGAAGCAATTTCAGCGGTAGGAATCAGGACGAGGGTAAGTTTTGAGATGCCGAAAATCGTCCTAGAACGTAGGATGCTTGGGGGTAATGCGTTGCTCGTTACCGGGCGCGGGAACCGAGCTGAAGCGTGCCGCTGGAGAGTGCTTCGCGCAGCTCGTCCCACCGCTTCATCGGCGGTGAACGATCTTCGATGGAAACGACAACGGGCCGTGGTCCAAGCAACAGCCGACGCGCAAAGTCGCTCATTCGCAGCAAGTACGTCACAACTAACGCGATGGTGCCGAGCATGGTCGCGGTCAGTACGAATGTTAGCAGCAGCGTTTTCCAGAGCTGGACGTGCTCAGTGCCCACTGACAGAGAACAAGCATTGACGTAGGGAGCAAACGGTTGGAGGCTGGCCAGGGTGTGCGCGCTGCAAGACGACAGTAACCAAACGCTCAGCACGAGGCTGAGACTGAAAGCGACGAGGACGGCCGTGGTCAGGAAACGGGGCATAGGTCGGCTACAGTCTAGTCGACAATCCGGTTGAAGTCAAGTCCGCTGGACATCAAGCTGGTAGGCGTGATGGCGCATGGTGCAGACGAGGTTATGCTGTCCCGGTTCTTCGCGGACGAGCCGGCCGTCTTCGATCGTTAAGACGCGTTTGGCCACACTTCGCAAGCGGCTGTCATGGCTGACAATCACCACGCCGCGCTGTTCCTGACAGGCAATTTGGCATAGCAGCAGCATGACGTCATGCCCGTTCTTGGCATCTAGATTGGCCGTCGGCTCATCGGCCAGGATGATCGCGGGCGAGCCGACAAGCGCGCGGGCGATCGCCGTTCTTTGCCGTTGGCCTCCGCTGAGCTGCCTGGGGTTGTGCCCGGCGAATTTCAGCATGCCGACGTCTTCCAGCGCGGTCATCACCTTGTCAAGGCGTTGGCGCGCCGTCAGTTTCTTGAAGAAATGCAGCGGAAACTCGACGTTTTCAGCGACCGAAAGCGCC
>JACQKI010000071.1 GCA_016204645.1 Candidatus Kerfeldbacteria bacterium | reverse complement strand
GTATCGGCGTTCGATCGCTGCTCGGCGTCAGTCTGCTGTTGGCCGGGGGATTGTATTTGGTCGCGGTCTTGACGTCGGTCGTCAATCAGGCGCCGGCCCGGGTGACCTGCGCCCCTGTGACTGTGATTGAAAGTGAATCGACCGCGGATCAGGTAAAAAACGATACTCGTTCCACCAAAAAGCTAGCCCAGAAATTCAGCCAATCAAAAAACGCGGCCAACCGCGCTGCCTTAAAGCAGTCGGCTGAGACGAGAAAGCGGCGCTTGCTGACGTTGTTCGCAGGCGATCCGGCCTCTGCGCGTCGCCAGTTGCTGAAACCGCCTGAGCGGAAAAAGTTGGAAGCCGTAACCAGCAACTGCGTGGAAACTGAAGTAACGGTCGCAGGCCAGCTGCGAGTCCTGCACGGCGAAGATTTTGCCACGCACCAGCCGTACGAACAGTTTTTCATTACCAGCGGGGAAAAAGAGTATAAACTCCACGGCCTGACTGACGTGGCCGCGGTTGAGCCGGGATCGACGATTCAAGTCGAGGGTTTTGAAATCGACGGCAGCATCCTGGTGGCCGCGCCGTCGCCGGACACGGTCCAGCCGACCGTGCAAACCACCAGCCAACCCCCGCCGGCCCTGCTCAATGTCCCGACACCGCGGAAGCTGCTGGTGCTGATGGGGGATTACACTAACACCGACGTGCGTACACCGGATTACGCTACTGTTCAGACCGTCTTGCCGAAAATTGCGGACTACTACGAAGAAAATTCCTACGACTTGGTGACGTTCGAAGCCACCAGTTTTGACTGGTTTGAAATGAACCTGGCGCGGGGTTCGACCTGCGACGTGTACGGAGTAGCTCGCGAGTTGATTCGGCTGGTTGATCCGCAAGTCGACTTTACGCAGTTCAACTTCGCCGACTTGGCGGTGATTGCACCGTTCCCGCAGTTTCCATCGGAGACCAACAGCCCGGGATGCCGCTGGGGCGGGATGTCGTCGGTGAACCCCCAAACCTACACCACGGCCGACGGAAACGTGCGGCTGACGACCGTTTGGATTAAAGCTCCGACAACAGCGGTTGACCTCGAAGGTGTCCTCGACCACGAGCTCGGCCACAACATCGCCAGCTACGGGCATGCCAACCACACTTGGTGCGTGGCCGGGCAGACGTTCTACGGGCCGAGCTGCGAACAACGCGATGGAAACGGCAACCTCGTCCGCGGCAACTTCGAGTACGGCGACCCGTACGACATCATGGGCGGATGGTACTACCCGACCTACCGGGGGTACGGCATCGGCCACTTCAACGCCGCCCGCAAAGCCTTTGCCGGCTGGGTCAGGCTCGAGGAAATCGTTACGATTAACAGCGGGGACGAGGGCCGGACCGTGACGCTGGTACCGCTCGAACGCGATCAATCCGGAACTAAGCTGCTGAAAATTCAGCGGACTGCCTATGAGTACCTGACGGTCCAGTACCGGCAGCCGCGACTGGCCGACGGCACGTTGACCTACGACGACGTGTTCAGCAGCAGCTTCCCGGCGATTTTTGAAGGCGCGACCGTGCATACTTCCGCTGGTTCGCCGACCTACTTACTCGACACCACCCCGAATCCCGACAACGATGCCGCTGATACCGTGGTTCGCGTCGGAGAGACGTTTTCCGATCCCTTAACCGGCGCTTCGATTCGAGTTGATTCCAGAACCAACGATGCCATAACCGTCACGGTGACCCCGCCAGCCATCGACTTTTGGCCGCCGGCTTCACCGGTCGTGGTCAATGACGGGCCGGGCGCTGACATCGATACGACCGACGATACGACATCGCTGGCGGCAAACTGGGAACCGGTGACTGACATTGGGTCTGGCGTGGATCACTACGAGTACACCGT
Source organism: Candidatus Kerfeldbacteria bacterium (assembly GCA_016204645.1). Classification (GTDB taxonomy): domain Bacteria; phylum Patescibacteriota; class Patescibacteriia; order SBBC01; family SBBC01; genus JACQPY01. Next base: position 332 of record JACQKI010000071.1, on the reverse strand, counting down.
TGTCTGGCCAAGCGGCGAGCTCGTGCCGCCGACGAGCTCGGGATTGAGTGCCTCAATAAACTTGACCGGCTTGAACCTCCAACCGGGGATTACGTACTTGGTTGCCGTTCGAGCAGTCGACCGTTATGGGAACGTCGGGTACTATCGATTCTCCGACGGCCTAACCGTCACTACGACCCGATCGCCGGATCCGCCGCTGACAGTCGGATCCCAGCCTGCCGCTCCGGATTGTGTGTACGACGGACCTAACTTTGAAGATCTGGAGTACTCGAACCAAGTACAGGTGCTCCACGCAGTTTGGTGCGAGTCGGTCGACCCAGTCGACTACTACC
>JACQKI010000070.1 GCA_016204645.1 Candidatus Kerfeldbacteria bacterium | reverse complement strand
TGCAGGCCCTGAAAATGGATTACGCCATGAACCTCGACGGCGGCGGGTCGTCGGCCTTGTGGTACCGCGGCAGTTACAAAGTCGGTCCCGGCCGCAACGTCCCGAACGCGCTGGTGATGCGGACGAAGTAGTCGAATTGATTTGCTGGATTAATCCGGCCGCCGCTACGTCTACTTCCGCCCCGGACGAAGCTCTTACCCCTGCTACCCTGGATAACGAGGCTGCAGAGCTCCCTCATCTCTGCCGAAGGAGGTTCTGCACATCAGTTACGCTGCATTCAGTCTCAAGGTTTTGAAAGGATACTTGAAGCAACAGCCCACGCCAGGATGAGCCCGCTCAGTACGTATTTGCTTCGATTGAGCCAGCGTCGCTTTGTTGAAAAGCCGAGAAGGAATAGAGATCCTAGGAATACCGGTACCGCAAAGAACAGTTCAACGATAAGCGCGATATACGTAACCCCGAAGACGTTTCTTACGCCTTGACCGTCACCGTACGGATATTCAAGGAACCCATGGTTTCGGTAGAACATTACGACAGAATAAATCAGGATGGCTATTCCAGCCATGAGGGTAACTTGAAGTGCGGCTACCGCTCTCGTCGACCACCTTACCTTCGGTTCTTGTTGCTCAGAAAGCATCGACAATGGGCTATCAATAACGCTTTACATTATACATCGCCTGGCCCCATGTCTGATAGGGGCGCGTTGCAACAAAGTCTCGACGCGGAAATAGCCCCGATCGAATGGGTGTGTTCTTTGGTACTGTGGGCGGCGCGGTTCGCCGCCGGCAGATTCTCCACGCGGTCTGCGCGAACCCGACGGTGCGCGACCGAAAAGCGCTCTACAAAGCGAACGAACCCTTCTCCTTCTTTCAAGGATCAGGGCTCATTCGCTCATGGTGCGGCCGGAGGCCACAGCACCACTCACTTCGTTCGGGTGCTGGGTAAAGATTCGAACCCCCGATCCTCTGATCCGACCCCGCACCAGGGGCGCGCCTGGAGGGACTCGAACCCCCAACCTTGTGGTCCGAAGCCACACGCTCTGTCCATTGAGCTACAGGCGCGCCCTCGATGCAGGGTTGATCTACTGCCAGCCCCGAACCGGAGCGCAGCGACTGGTTCGGGGAGCTACGGGCGCACGAAAAACGTGGCTAGACTACCACGTTGAACTGTTCATCGCAAGGGTCTACCGCAATTGGCGTTGACACCCTACCCTAATCCCTTCCTTTGTAAAGGAGGCGATTAGCGGAGGAGCTGCGGATTCGGCATGTGGGCCAAGGCTACTTCCTTGGTGATCTTGCCGTCCTGGTACAGGCGCTTGATGTCTTGGTCCATGGTCACCATGCCGACGTCGGCGCTGGTTTGCATGGCCGTTTTTATTTGCGGAATTTTGTTTTCGCGGATCAGGTTGCCGATGGCCGGTGTGTTGATTAGAATCTCGCGCGCGGCTAAACGTCCGCCGCCGACCTTTGGCAAGAGCTGTTGGGAAATGATAGCTTTTAGGAAGAGCGAAACTTGCAATCTGACTTGTGGCTGCTGGTACGGCGGAAAGACGTCGATGATGCGATCGATGGTCTGGGCGGCGTTGAGCGTGTGCAAGGTGGCCAGGACGAGGTGCCCGGTCTCGGCCAAGGTGATGGTCGAGGAAATGGTTTCCAGGTCGCGCATCTCGCCGACTAGGATGACGTTCGGGTCTTGGCGCAGGACGTGCTTGAGCGCGGCGGCAAAAGTCAGCATGTCCGAGCCGAGCTGACGTTGGCGAATCAACGACTTCTTGGGGGTGTACAGGAACTCAATCGGATCCTCGAGCGTGACGATGTGCTCGTTGCGTTCTTGGTTGATGACTTCGATCATGGCCGCCAGGGTGGTTGACTTGCCCATCCCGGTCGGGCCGGTGACGAGCACTAAACCTTGCTCGAGCTGGAGCAAATCGTACGCCGTCTTCGGTAGGTCAAGCTCCTGCATGGTCGGGATTTGGGTGGCGATCACCCGGGCCACCAACCCGACGGCTTCGCGCTCGTAGTGCAGGTTGACCCGGAAACGCGACAGCCGGGCGATTTCGTATGACAAATCAAACTCTCGTTCCTGCTCGAAGACCTGCCGCTGCCGCGGCGAGAGAATGGAAAAACTGAGTTCGGCGACCTGTTCCCGGGTCAGCGGTTTCTGTCCGGCGATCGGGTTGAGCACTCCGTCGATGCGAACGATCGGAGGCTGTCCTTCTAAGAGGTGGAGATCAGAGGCTTTATGTTTAACTGCGTACTCGAACAGTCCGTCAATGGTTTTTGCCATACGCTCACAGTGTTGCAGAGGGTCGACCATCGGTCAACGCCGACAGAGCTTTGCGGTCGGTCGCGAGCGTCAAGCAGTCGTGACTTTTTGGACAGTCAAGAATTGTGGACAACGGCCGTTTTTTGTGCTAAAGTACACCTGTGTATAAAGGAATTTTGACCATCAAGGCCTTTTCTTCAGGCGATTTGCGTGGTCTATTTAACAAACGTCAATAAGTCAGGCCGGTGCCGTCAACGGCACCGACTTTATTTTCAAGGGGGAAAAACAATGAACAGCACGGTCAAAAGGATTCTCAAGCTGTCCGGCATCGGGTTAGCCGCGGCCGCAGCTTTGGTGTTTGTCTGGGTAACCTTCCTGCCGTCGGCCGAAGTGGCGATCGCGGCGACGGGGGTCGGTGGGACCGTTCAAAAACCGGACGGCTCAACCTTAGCCGAGCAGGTTAACATTAACTGCTTCGGTCAAACCGGCGGCAACGGTACGATGTCAGCCAGCAATGGAACGTTCAATTTAAGCCTCAATCCAGGCCACTACAAATGTCAGGCTCAACCATCGCCATCGTCAGCCTTCGCCCCGTCGGTTGAGGTTGACATTGACGTGTACACTGACCAGACGACCACGCTCAATCCGAGGGTGACCAATGCCCAGATGAAGGGCAAATGCCTGAAGCCGGACGGCGTGACCGGCGTCCGCTGCAACATTAACGTCCATAGTCAGGACTTTTCGATTTTCGCCCACGCCAACGCTGACGACAGCGGCAACTACAAGCTCGGCGGACTGACGAGCGGCACCTACGTGGCCGAAGCCCAACCCGATTTCAACGTTAGTGGCCTGACTTCGCCCGAGCCGTCGACCGTGACGCTCGGCAGCGGGCTGCTGGAAAAAAACTTCACCTTTGTGGCCGCCGTCAAAACGATTACCGGGACGGTTAAAAAGGCTGACGGCTCAGCCGCCTCGGCCAATGTCAACGCCTTCCGCATGAACGGCCAAGGCTTTGCCAACAGCATGACTGACGGTGCTGGAGCCTTCACCATCGCCGTCAGCGGCGGGTCGTGGAACGTTCAACCGATGTGTGCGGGCGGCCCGGGCGTAACTTGCGATTGGGTCTACCAGAATCAGCCAACCATCGTTGACTTTGCCAATGACTCGACCAGCGAAACTAAGACCGTCGGCTTTTCCGTGACCACGGCCAGCGCCACGATCACCGGCACGGTCAAGGATAAAAACGGCAACGCGATTACCAACGGCAACTTGGATTTCCGCACGAACGACGGTCGTGGCAGCAACGCGCAGCTCGGCAACGACGGGTCGTTTACGGTCAAAACCGTAGCCGGCACCTATAACGTCTTCCTGTGGACCCCGGACAACAAGTACAGCTTGTCCGGCACGACCGTCAGCATCAACGATAACGAAACTAAGACCCTAGCCCTCGTAGTCGCTTCCAAGGACGCACGCATTCGAGGTAAGGTCGTGACCAGCTCGGGCGCACCGGCCGGAAACGTCGACGTCAATGCGTTCCAGATCATTCGAACCAGCGGTCCGGGCGGCGGCCCCGGCGGTCCGGGCAGCTTCAGCAACACCCGAACGCTGTCGGACGGCACCTACGAGCTGGCGGTTACGGCCGGCCTCTGGAACGTCCACCTCGGATTCGGCCCGCAAGCCAGCTTCGTGCCGGTCAACCAGAAACCGCTCGAAGTGACGGTGGCTACGGACGCCTCAGTCGTGACCGCTTCGGATTACCCCGATTTGAACTTCACCGTGGTCCAGGCCGACGCCACCATCACCGGCCGCGTGCTCGATGCCAGCAACAGCCAGCCGGTGACTAACTTCTTCGGCTGCGCCTTTGCCCGGGCAGTCGGCACCTTCAACGAGTCCTGCAGCCCGATCCAGAACGGCACCTTCACCATCAAGGTGGCTTCGAGCGTGGCCACCAGCTGGGAAGTCGGCGTACATACGCCGCCGAACAGCGAGTACTCCGGCTCAACGCCGCAGAAAGTAACGGTCACGCCAAACGGCAGTTCGCAAGCGGACGTCCAGTTGATCAAGAACAACTCGTCCATTTCCGGGAAAATCGTTGACTCAACCGGTTTTCCGGCGTCATCGTGCGATTTCCACGGCATGGTCTTTGCCGACGGCGTCTCCGGCCACTTCCAGGGCGAGGTCCAGAAGGATTGCAGCTATCGCATCAGCTTGGTGGCCGGCACCTACCACATCGGTACCTTCTTCGATCCGAAGTCGGGCGCCATGAATCGTCCGCCGTCGTCCGAAGACTCGGTCTACGTTGCCTCCGGACAATCAGTCACTAAGAATATCAGTTTAGTGATCGGGGATGCAACGATTTCCGGTACCTGCTTGGATGTGAACGGCAAGCCGCTGCGCTGCTTTGTCCACGCCGACAACAACCGGGAAATCAACGAATCGCGCGAGCTCAAGCGCGAAGGCGGGCCGGGACCAGGGCCTAGCAGCGGCAAGAAGGAAGGGGCGGAACTCGGCTTCGACAAAAAGCTACCGTGCGGCGCAACCGACATTCCCGGCGTGATTAAGTGCTGCAGCGACGCCAAGAACAAAGCCGTGTGTGAGGCCTTCCCCGTGCCGGACGGCCCGAACGGCTGCAAGAACGCCTATTCCTGCGTCCAGATCTGCAAGCAGAACCCGTCGCAGTGCGAAGACGAGGGTCGCAAGGAAGGCCCCAGTGGTCCACAGGTCGGCCAAGACTTTACCGGGCCGGGCGGCTGTAAGTCTGAAGCGGAATGTAAGACATTCTGCTCTAAGCCGGAGAACTTCAAGACCTGTTCTGAATTTAAGCCGCCGTCCGGCGCCCAGTCGGTCCGCGTCCGGTCCACGGCTGAGAGCGGATCCAAAGGCCCGGGCGGCCCAGCTGGCTTCGACAACGCCATTCGTTCGGGCAGCGAATCGGATAACAACGGCAAGTTCTCGTTCAAGGTCCTGAGCGGGCACATCTACCAGGTCTGCGCCGGCTTCCCGCCGGAGAGCGGCATGATGCCCCCGAAGTGCGCGAGCGCGGACTTGCGGACCGCTAAGACTGCGACGGTGACGCTGCAAGCCCGGACGGCCGACGCCACAGTCGAGGGCAAGGTCACCATTGACAAGAATCCGGCTGAACGCTGCTTCGTCCACGCCTGGGCTGAGGACGGCGGCAACTCTGGCGCGCCCTGCAACCCCGGCGGTCAGTACAAGTTGAACGTTACCAAGGACACCACCTGGCACATCTGCGGCGACAGTTTCGACGGTTCGAAGTTCTACCGCTGCGAGCAAGAGGAGTCGATCGTCGTGACCACCCAGAAGAAAATTAAGCTGGACATCAACCTCAAAGAAGGTCACTTCGAAGTTCCGGAACCGGTCACCCAGACGTTCACCTGCACTGATCCGACCACGCTGGCGCTGGGTAACGGAACGACCATCTCGGTTCCGGCATCAGCCGTCAGCACTGACGACGGCACCTGCTCGGTCACCGCCACCCCGACCGTTGATCTCGGATCGACCAAGAGCGCTCAGCGGGTTGGTGTCGGTTACGAAGTCAGCGCGCGCGACGAAGACGGCCAACAGGTTTCCGACCTGAACAGCGCCATTACGGTCAAAATGGTCCTGCCGAAGGACGGCCTCGAAGCCGAGGGGATTGAAGACACCAGCGCCGTGCTGCCAGCCTTCTACGACAGTTCGACGTCGTCGTACGACATCAAGTCAAATGCCACGGTCAAGGAAGAAGACTGCGCCAGCGGTCAAGACTGCGTGTCGGTCACCTTCACCACCGATCACCTCTCAGCCTACACCGCCGTCAACGCCAGCGGCTCAACCTCGACCCTCAAGACGGTTACCACCTCGACTGCCAAGAACAAAACGAAGTTCAAGATCGGCAGTAAAACCGTGACGCCGTTCAGTAAGCAAGCCAAAGGCGATACGGTCACCATCAAGACCAAGATCCTTGGCACGCAACAGCTGATCGTGGCCGGTTCGACCAACGACGGAACGCTCAAGGTCTACAACACGTCGGGCAAGCTGGTCAAGAGCCTGAAGACCGGCAGTAAGGGCGTGGCTTCAATCACGCTGGCCGACGTCACGCGTGACGGCAAGAATGACATTGTCGTCGGCGCGGCCAACGACACGGCCAAGGCCTTGGTCTACGACGTCAAAGGCAAGTACAAGAAGTACACCGTCGCCGCCGGCACGGCCAAGGCGTACGCCACCGTGGCCACGGCCCTCGAGCTCGACGGCCAAGGCGCGTTTAACCTGGTGACCGGGACGATGGGTGCGGCCAACACCACGCCGACCAACGTCAAGACCTGGAAACTCAGCAAGGGCAAGTTCCGGACCGCCACTACCACTCTCAGCCGGTTCATCAAGGCCTCCAAGGGCTCGATCGATTTGAGCGTGCCGAAACCGAAAATTTCCAGCATCAAGCCGACCTCGGTGTCCAGCTCGTCCTCGAGCGCCAAGCTGGTCGTCAAAGGCGACAACTTCACCCGTGACTCGAAGGTTCTCGTCTGCTCCGGCGGAACAACGGTTAAGTTCAACAGTACTAAGCAGCTAACCGTCACCGTTGACGGGACCTCACTCAGTGTTGGCAAGTGCGATCTGACCGTGGAGAATAGCGACGGCAAGCGCACTACCAAGAAGAACGGCATCACCGTTAAGTAAAAATAAAATACCCTCCCCCACACCTTTACGAAAGGTGTGGGGGATTAGGGTATACTGTTAAGCAGTAGCCGGTATGGCAGTACAACATATCCACATCATCGGAATCGGTGGCAGCGGAGCTTCGGGCGTGGCGCGATACCTC
>JACQKI010000068.1 GCA_016204645.1 Candidatus Kerfeldbacteria bacterium | reverse complement strand
CGGGCGGAGTCGTGGCTGAAGTCGAGTGCCAGCTGGCGGCGGGCGATGTCGCTGCCTCCCGTCGGCGGATTGCCGAGTACACCGCGTACAAGCAGGCTCACCAGCCGCTGGCGGTCCCGAGCGCCGGCTGCCTGTTCAAAAACGTCGGCCTTACGCCGGACGATCAATGGCTGCGTCAGCGCTTCGCCGCGGTAATCAAGGACAACCGGCTGCCAGCCTGGGCGCTGATTTCCGCAGCCGGACTGGCCGGTAAAACCGTCGGGCGAATCCAGATCAGCCAGCTGCACGCTAATTTTTTCACCAACCTCGGCGGCGGAACGGCAGAGCAGGTGGTGATGCTGGCTAGCCTGGTCAAGCAGCGAGTCCGCGACTCGTTCGGGGTCCAGCTGCAGGAAGAAGTGCAATTTATCGGATTTTAGCCGGTTTCAACATGAACCTCATCGTTTCAGGAAAGAATCTTACCGTCACCCCGGCCATGAAGTCGTTAATCGAGAGGAAGATCGGCCACCTCGACCGGTACTGGCAGCGGCTGATTCGTGTCCGCGTCGAAATCAGCCTCAATCGGCACCACAAACGCGGCCACGTCGTTATTGCATACGGCTGGATCGAAACGCCGGGAGACGATATCCGCGCCTCGGTCGAGGGCACCTCTTTTGCGCAGGCGGTAGACGTACTGAGCGGCAAGCTCGAACGGTTAGTGATCAAAGCCAAGCAGCGTCGGTCAGAGGCTTGAAGCTTGCGCCATCGGCGTGACTGTGGCATGCTTCACGCGGTCAGATTTTTTGTCTCATGACGATACTTTCGAAACTTTTTGGCGACGCCAATGCCCGGTACCTGAAGCAACTGGAGCCGCTGGTTGACGATATCAACCGTCGCGAAACCGACGTCCGTACACTGAGTGACGACCAGCTGCGGCAGCGGATGACTGAACTGCGACGGACGGTCGGCGGCGAGCGTCGTCGGTTAGATGGTGTCCTGGTTGAGGTGTTTGCGATTACGCGCGAGGCAGCTCGTCGGACTATCGGCCAGCGCCACTACGACGTTCAGCTGGTCGGTGGACTCGTCTTGCACCAAGGTAAGATCGCAGAAATGAGGACTGGGGAAGGCAAGACGCTGGTCGCCACGCTGCCGCTGACGCTGAACGCATTGGCCAGCAAGGGGACCCACCTGGTGACGGTCAACGATTACCTGGCCAAACGGGACGCTGGCTGGATGGGCGCAGTCTACCACGCGCTGGGTTTATCCTGCGCGGCCATCGTGCACGAAGCGGCTTTTCAGTACGACCCCACGTTCGAGAACCAGACGTCGGTCGACCCGCTACTGCGGCACCTGCGGCCGATCAGCCGCGCCGAAGCATACCGGTCTGACATCACGTACGGCACCAACAACGAGTTCGGCTTCGACTACCTGAGGGACAACATGGCGCCGGAGCCGGAGTGGCTGGTGCAGCGGGAGCTGTTCTTCTCGATCGTTGACGAAGTCGACTCGATCTTAATCGACGAGGCGCGGACGCCGCTGATTATCTCGGCGCCGGTGGAACATTCGGCCGAGGAGTACCGCCGGATCGACGGCCTGGTCAGGCAGCTCCAGGAAGAGCAGGACTACAAAGTCGACGAAAAACAGCGGACCGTGTTCCTGACCGAAGCCGGAATCGCGGCACTCGAACGGCAGCTGGGTGTGCCCAACCTCTACGCCAGCGGCAGCGGCGATCAGCTCAACGTCATCAACCAAGCGCTGCGGGCAAACTCGCGGTTGTTCCAGCGCGATAAGCAGTACGTGGTTCGGGACGGCGAGGTAGTCATTGTTGACGAGTTTACCGGCCGCTTGATGTTCGGCCGCCGTTACTCGGAAGGACTGCACCAGGCGATCGAGGCGAAAGAAGGCGTTGAAGTTAAGCAGGAAAGCCAAACCCTAGCCACAGTTACCTTTCAGAACCTCTTCCGCATGTACCGCAAGCTGGCGGGCATGACCGGCACCGCAGCGACCGAGGCCGAGGAGTTCCATGAAATCTACAACCTCGACGTCGTTGTCGTGCCGACCCACCGGCCGATGGTCCGCCGCGACCACGAAGACAGCGTCTACAAAAATGAGTTGGGTAAGTTCACGGCCGTGGTCAAGGACATCCGCCATCGGCACCAAGCCGGGCAGCCGGTGCTGGTCGGGACAATTTCGATCGCCAAGAATGAGCTGCTGTCGGCCATGCTCGAGCGCGAAGGCGTGGCGCACCAAGTGATGAACGCCAAGAACCACGAGCGTGAAGCGCAGATCATCGCGCAAGCCGGTCGCCGCGGAGCCGTCACGATCGCCACTAACATGGCCGGCCGCGGCGTCGACATCATCCTCGGCGGCAATCCTCCGGATCCGGCCGAGCACCAGCGAGTGCTGTCGCTCGGCGGTCTGCACGTCATCGGCACCGAACGGCACGAATCGCGCCGCATCGACCTGCAGCTCCGCGGCCGGGCCGGACGGCAGGGTGACCCCGGATCGTCACAGTTTTACGTTTCCATGGAAGACGATCTGATGCGTATCTTCGGCAGCGACCGGATGAAACGGCTGATGGACCGGCTCGGCATCCCGGACGACATGCCGATTGAGAATCGGATGGTCAGCCGCTCGATCGAATCGGCGCAGAAAAAGGTAGAAGGCCACAACTTTGACATCCGCAAGCACCTGGTTGAGTACGACGACGTCATGAACAAGCACCGTGAAGTGATTTACCGGAAACGCCGGGAAGTTCTGTTCGCCGAATCCGACACTATTTTGCAGCTGGCCACCGACATTTTGACGGAGGCGGCCGAGCGGGCGGTGGCGTTTCATACTGGACATGACGAACCGTCCAGGTGGAACCTTGACGAGCTGTACGATGGCTTGAGCGGCGCCATGCAACGCCCGTGGCCGATCCGTCGAGGCATACAAGAATTTTCCCAAGCCGTACCCGCCGGTCCAGGCGTCGCAGCTGTCAGGTCAGCGTTGACGGAGTTCGTAAGCCAGCAGCTGCGGGCGCAGCTGGACGTGCTCGAAAAAACTTTTGGGGACCGGCAACGTTTTGCCAATTTTTTGCGGACGGTCGTGCTGCGCAGCATCGATTCCCTCTGGATTGAGCACCTCGATTTGATGGAACGGCTGCGCGAGGGCATTGGCTTGCGGGGCTACGGGCAGCGTGAGCCGCTGGTTGAGTACAAGCGGGAAGCGTACCAGCTGTTCACTCAGCTGCTGTCCGCGATTAATAGCCACGCCGCCCAGTCGATCTTCGCCCTGGCCGCTGCCCAATCCGTCGCCGCGTCGCCGATTGCGGGTCGCAGGCTGACGACATCCGGTCCTGCCAAAACAATGAGTGATAGCGGCCCGGTTGCATCCGGAGGCCAGTCCGAGCCTGAGGCCGCCCCATCAACCATACGGGACGTCGGACGGAATGACCCGTGCCCCTGCGGGTCAGGTAAAAAGTTCAAGAAGTGCTACTTAGCAAATGATCCAGGATGCAAGCTGCGGGCCAAAGCCCAGCCTGCAGCTTGACGGTGGCGGATTTTCATGCTATACTGACCGGGTAGTTCGTTGCCAGTAATACAAAAGTCAAAAATCAAAGTGCGTTCGATGAAGGCCAGAGGTCTTCATCTACTAACAGGCGATAAAACGCCTGACTGTAGTGGGCCTCTGGCCCTTCTCCCAATGATCGGGAAGAAGCTTGCAACCAGCACCATGTGTACGATTGGCATAGTCGGTCGGTTACTGGTGATCGCTGGCCTGTTTTTAATATTACGGGCAGCGCCGGCTGAGGCAGCGGTTATCGGAAAGATGCAGCCTGAAGTTCGTCTGTTCTCAGATCGTGGGGTAATGACTGATGTCCTGCAGGCGTACGACCGTTCATTCAGAGGCGGCGTGAGCGTGGCGCTCGGCGACGTTGACGGTGACGGGCAAGCTGAAGTGATCACTGCGGCCGGGCCGGGCGGCGGTCCCGAGGTCAGGACGTACAGTCAAGATGGCTCTCTCCGCAGCCGGTTTTTTGCGTACGGTCGCGGCTTCCGCGGAGGCGTTCGGATTGCAGCCGCCGACCTGGACGGTGACGGTCGAGCTGAGATTGTGACTGGACCAGGTCCGGGCGGAGGTCCCGAGATCCGTGTATTCGATGGCCGCGGAACCAAACTGGCTTCTTTTTTTGCGTACGATCGCGGCTTCCGTGGGGGAGTTAATGTAGCAGTCGGTCCGCTCGGCGCTAATGGAGAACCGCGGATCGTCACTGGTTCGGGTTTTGGCGGCAGTCACGTCCGGTCGTTCACGCCGGCTGGCGACTACGCCGGCTTGAGCCTGCGTCCGTTTCCGGGATCAACCGCCGGCGTGGTAGTTGCCGTCGCCAGCGTGCCCGGGAGCCGAAGTCGACTGGTAGTCGGCCAAGAACGTTCAGCGTCAACCCGGCTGCGCATTTACAACCTTGACCGGCAAAGCTACGAGCGCAGCTTTTACGCCTTTGAAAAAACCTTTTCCGGCGGCGTCAGGATCGCGGCCGGGAACGTCAGCGGGGATGGCGCAGCTGAAATCGTGGCGGCCCGCGGTCCAGGCAGCCGACCGGTAGTTCGAATCTTCACGCTCGCCGGCCAGCGCTTGCGCGAGATCTCAGCCTACTCGGCCAGCTTCCGCGGCAGCGTGAACCTGGCTGCCTACGCCGGTCAGCTCGTGGTCGGCCCTGGCGCGGTCGGTGTCGAGGGACGGCTTGACCTCTACCGCTACATAGCGATTGATCTGTCTGAGCAGCAGCTCCGCTACTACCAGGACGGCCTGTTGCTCGGAACGCACTCAGTATCGACTGGCAAGTGGATCACCCCGACGCCGATCGGCGCCTTCGCCGTTAAGAACAAGATCCCGGTTGCGTACTCGAAGCCCTACGATCTCTACATGGAGTGGTGGATGGCCTTCACCCCGGACGGCTCCTACGGTCTGCACGCGCTGCCCTTCTGGAAAACAGCCAACGGTGGCAAACGGTATGAAGGCGTTGGTCACCTCGGAACGCCGGTTTCCCACGGCTGCATTCGGCAAACCCTGGCCGAGGCTAAGCAGCTCTTCCGCTGGGCTACCGTCTCCACGCCGGTCATCGTCCAGCGTTGACGCCATGGTCGCAGTCGGCTACCATACGAGCGTTCATGCACAAGAACGTTTGGTTTACCTTTACCGCGATCGCCGTGGTCGTGGCCGGGGCCGGCTACGTAGTCTACCCGTCGGCGCCTGACCTGGCGATTGGCGCGTACCGAAAAGAGCTGAAAGTTCACCTCGGACTCGACCTCCAGGGCGGAACGCGGCTGGTCTACGACGCGGATACTGCTCGGGTCCAATCGGCCGACCGCGAGGACGCTCTGCAGGGCGTTCGCGATGTGATTGAACGGCGGGTAAACGCCTTCGGCGTATCGGAGCCGGTAGTCCAAACCAGCCGAGTCGGCGACCAGTGGCGGGTGTCAGTCGAGCTGGCCGGGGTCAAAGACGTCCAAGCCGCCATTCGCCAGATCGGTGAAACGCCGCTGCTTGATTTTCGCGAAGAAACCCCGCCGCGGCAGCTACGAACCGAACACGAGGCCAAAGCACGGGCTGAAGAAGCGCTCAACCTAGCCCGGCAAGCTGGAGCCGACTTCAGTGCTTTGGCAAAAACCTACTCTGACGACCCAGGCTCAAAAGACAGCAGCGGCGATTTAGGGTTTGCCAGGCGCGGTCAATTCGTCGAGGCATTTGAGCGGACGCTGTTCGATGAGCTGGGTGACGGCGACACAGCGCCTGAACCGATCCAGACTGAGTTCGGCTACCATATCATCAAACGTCTCGAGTCCCGGCAAGTCACGGAAGGCGATCAGTCCGTACTTGAAGTCCACGGCCAGCACATTCTCGTTTCGATCACCGACCTGACCACGGCCAGCGGTTTTACGCCGACGAACCTATCGGGTAAGAACTTGCGGAGCGCCAGCGTTCAGTTTGACCCGAATACCGGCCAACCAGAGGTCGGGCTGCAGTTCGACGACGAAGGCGCTAAGCTGTTCGCCGACATAACCAAACGCAACGTCGGCAAGCAGGTAGCCATCTACCTCGATGAAGCACCGATTTCCACTCCCGTCGTCCAGCAAGAAATACCCAGCGGTACAGCGGTCATCACCGGCGATTTCAGCTTGGATGAAGCAAAAACGCTCGCTCGTCGGCTCAACGCCGGTGCGCTGCCAGTCCCGATTACACTGGTTAGCCAGCAGACCGTCGGTCCGACCCTGGGCCAAGACTCAGTCGCGCGCAGCTTGTTTGCTGGCTTACTCGGCCTGGCCACAGTCATGCTCTTCATGCTGGTCTACTATCGGCTGCCTGGATTAATCGCTTGTGTAGCCCTGGTCGCGTATGCGCTGATTGTGCTGGCGATCTTCAAGCTCTGGCCGGTGACCTTGACGCTAGCGGGCGTGGCCGGATTCATCTTATCGATCGGCATGGCGGTTGACGCTAACATTTTAATCTTCGAACGATTTCGCGAGGAACTGCGAGCCGGCCGGCCGCTGACCAGCGCCCTGGATGAAGGATTCCGGAGGGCTTGGCTGTCGATCCGCGATTCAAACGTGTCATCGCTGATCACGGCCTTCATCCTGGCGTGGTTCGGTACGAGCATCATTAAAGGTTTTGCCGTGACCCTGGCCATTGGCATCATGGTCAGCATGTTCTCCGCCATTACCATCACCCGGACGCTGCTCAGGTTAGTGATCGGGCAATGGCTGGATCGGCACCGTCGCTTGATTGGATCACATCTCGCCCCCCCGAATCCACCGTCGTAAACCGTATGTACCGAATCATCCAAAAACGGAACTACCTGTTCGCCCTATCGTTCGTCTTACTGGTACCCGGCGTGATCGCCACGGTCGTGTGGGGACTGCGTCTCGGCATTGATTTTACCGGTGGGTCGGTCATGTCTATTCGGCTCCCCAATGCAACCGCTGCAGCCGTAGCCGAGGAGCTTAAAACGGTGGTCGCCGGCGAAACAACGGTCCAAGCCAGCGACCACGGCATGTTCGTCATCCGCCTCCCGTTCCTGACGAGCGACCAGCACCAGGCTGTCCTCGATCGTTTCAGCCAACTCGACGCTCAAGCCGAGCAGCAGTCGTTCGAAACGGTCGGCCCAACCATCGGGCGTGAGTTGAAGCAGCGGGCCGTAGTCGCGGTCGTATTGGTGCTACTGGCCATCATCATCTACATCACCTGGGCTTTCCGAAGAGTTTCGACCGGGCCGGTTCCTTCCTGGGTCTACGGTCTATCAGCGCTGTTCGCTCTGGTCCACGACGTATTCATGGTGATTGGAGCATTTGCGCTGCTCGGTCACTTCTTCGGAATCGAGGTAAATGCCCTGTTCGTGACCGCGCTGCTGACCGTGCTCGGTTTCTCGGTTCACGATACGATAGTCGTGTTCGACCGTGTCCGTGAACGCCTCCGTACCAGCGGCGCGCAGGCCTTCACGGACGTGGTCAACGAAAGCCTGAACCAAACGCTGGTCCGTTCAATCAACACGTCGCTGACCACGGTGCTGGTGCTGGTCGCGCTGTTTCTGTTCGGCGGCGCGTCGATTAAGTTCTTCGTGCTGGCGCTGATCATCGGCATCATTTCCGGTACGTACTCGTCGATATTCGTGGCCACGCCGCTGCTGGTCGTGTACGACCAGTGGAAACACCGAAAGTAAGCATCGACTAATCTTCTAGCCAGCATCTGTTTAATCCCGGGACTGATCGGGGTTTTCGGTGTGGCATTTTTGATATACTCCTTGACAGAAAAAAGCTCATATGCTATACTAAAGACGAAAATATCAAGCTCTATGAGTGAGCAGTCGAGCACCTCAGGTCAAAAGTCGATTCTCGAGAGAGTGCTCTCGAGCCAACACGCCCAGGCAATCGAAGGGTTCGATCCAATGGCGGGTTTTAGCGTCCTGGTCAGGGGTCTGACTGAGAAGGAGCAAGCAGTCCTGCGGCAGCGTATCGGTTTGGACGGGCAAGCTCCGAAGACCCTCGAGGAGATCGGCCAGCAGTTCCGTGTAACGCGTGAGCGCATTCGCCAGATTGAGAACGGCGCCGTACACAAAATTCGGCGGTCGCGGCAGTTCAAAGAAACCATCGGACCGATCGAGCGCCTGCTGATGAGCATCCTCAATCAGCGCGGCGGAATCATGGAGGAGCAGTCATTTTTCTTGGAAGTCTTAAGCCATGCCGGCAGTGCTCCCGAGCAGCGTCGGGCTCTCAGCTTCATTCTTGAGCAGTTGCTGTCGCACCGCCTCGAACACCGACCGCCCGGAAACGGTTTTCGAGCTAGCTGGAAGCTCAAGGCTCAGTCACTCGAGCTGGCGCGTCAGGCGATCGAGGCCTTAACCTCGGGCGTCAGGCAAGCCGCCGTTCCGCTCACGCGCGAACAGCTGCTGGCGGCATTCCGCAAGCTCCCGCTCTACCAGCAGCACCAGACGTGGTTTACCGAGGAAGCCGTGCTGTCGTACGTTGGTTTATCGGCCCAGCTCGGGAAAAATCCGTTCGGCGAGTACGGCTTGACCGCGTGGGGCACGATTGTTCCAAAGCGCATGCACGATAGGATTCTGCTGATCATGCGCAAGCACGGTCAGCCGCTGCACTTTACGGAAATTTCCAAACGGATTAACGAAGCCGGTTTTGATGCTCGGCCAGCATACCCGCCGACCGTGCACAACGAGCTGATCCTCAACTCCGAGTACGTCTTAATCGGTCGGGGGATTTACGCTTTGAAAGAGTGGGGATACAAACCTGGCGTGGTCGCCGAGGTTTTGGTCGAGCTGCTGCGGAACGCGGATCAGCCGATGTCGCGAGACGAGCTGATTGACGCCGTACTCAAGCAGCGGATGGTGAAACGCAACACCGTCATGCTGGCGCTCACCAACAAGAAGCTGTTTCGCCGACTGCCGTCGGGCGAGTACGAGCTGGCCACCCAAACCTAAACCAACTCTATGGACATCGTCATCGACTTGAGTGGGGCGTCGGGCACCGGCGTCGCTAACCCGTTTGCGGCCATGTGGTTTTTGCTTACTCACGGGGCCTGGGTAGTGCTCATTCCGGTTTTTATCTACGGTGCCTGGCAAGGCTGGCTTGAGTACATTCGAAACAAGTTTTCCGGGGCTCAGAAATACGTGCTTCTGGCCGTTGACGTTCCAAAGGAGAATGAACAGAGCCCGAAGGCGGTCGAGCAAATTTTTGCCCATCTTCTTGGCGTCCAAAAACGCGGCAACATCAAAGAACGCCTGATTGATGGCTATACTCAGCTGGGATTTTCTCTCGAGCTGATCAGCATCGAGGGATATGTTCAGTTTTTGATCCGGACTCCAGAGAAGTTTCGCGACCTGGTCGAGGCTGCCTTTTACGCCCAATACCCAAACGCTGAAATCGCTCAGGTCAACGATTACACCGCAGCCTTTCAGCCGAAGTTTCCCAACGAAGAATTCGACCTGTGGGGAACGGAACTGAAGCAAACTAACAAGCAGTTTTACCCGATCAAAACCTATCCATCGTTTGAACACAGCTTATCGCAAACGTTTTTTGATCCGATGGCTAACATCTTAGAAGCTTTTTCGCGGCTCGGCCGCGGTGAACAATACTGGTTACAGATTGTGATTGAACCGGCTAGTGATCGCTGGCGCGACGAGGGCGTCCGGTTGGTAAAAAAACTGATCGGTTCAAAAACGTCCGAAAAAAAGACAAACTTAGGCTGGCTCCCGGCTTGGGTTTCTCAAGGGCTCTACGAATCGGCGGTAGCCAGCGTTTTACCAACCAGTCCGCTCGCGAGCGAAACTGGTCAGGATAAAGCCCCGCCGAGCCTGATGCTCCACCTGCCCCCGCACGACCGAGCCGTCGTCGAGCAGGTAGGAATAAAACTTTCCAAACCGGCCTTCCTATCAAAAATACGGCTGATGTACGTAGCTAAACACGACGTTTTTAGCCGTAAGCGTCGTTCGGCCATGCTTGGACCGATGCGGCAGTTTAATACGCTTGATTTAAATGGGTTTATACTCGACAAAAAAACAAAAACGAACGCTGAATTATGGTTCCCCAACCTTCGAGGGAACTGGAGAAAATTGCGTCGACTGTATGGCTACAAATACCGCAGCTTAAAGCGTGGGCGGAATAAGTTTATTTTGAATGTTGAAGAACTGGCGACTCTGTACCACTTCCCGGTGACGACAGTAGTTAAAGCGCCGCGCGTACAAAAAACTGAAAGCAAGCGCGGCGAGCCGCCGGCGTCGTTACCGGTCGAAGCCGAGTTTCTCCGGTCCAGACCGTTTGCTCCTGGTCAGGAGACGGTCGCGTCGACCCCAGAATTAGAGCCGCCAGTCACACCGCCAGCAATTGCACCTCAGCCGACTATTCAGCCCGTGCTTCCCGGTAAGCACGGCGCGGCCCCAGACAACCTACCTGTTTAGACCTTGTCATCGCCCCAACCACAGTTCGAACCTTCGCCGACAATCGTCCCCCCGCAACCGGAAGCTGACCACCGCGAGGACGAGATTACGTACTTTGCGGAGACGAATTACCACAACGTTCGCCGAAAGTTCGGTATCAAAACTGACGACCGTCGTCGGCATGCCTACTTGATCGGAAAAACCGGCATGGGTAAATCAACCATGCT
>JACQKI010000066.1 GCA_016204645.1 Candidatus Kerfeldbacteria bacterium | reverse complement strand
TCGCTACGGGCTAGCCTGCAACGACCGCGCCCCGACCGGCGGCATTTGCGTCGGACGACAGGTCGGTAGTAACCCGATCGCGGACGGCTTCGACCTTGGTCCCGGTAAAGCTGTCAGTCGCGGTCAACTTTGACTGCTCGAGTAGGATCATGATGCTGCCAAGGTCGTCCGCGGTCGGGGTTACCGAGAGTTCGGCCTGGGCGGCTATGGCGCGGGCCGTGCTGGCTGCGCCTTTGGGCAACCGATTGAGCGTCCAAGCAATTGTCCGAGTACTGGCATCAAACGTGAGCGTGCCGGCAGTGGTCGAAATTCCCCGGCCGGTCCATGTAACATGGCTCGGTACCACGGCTGAAATCGTTACATCCTTCAACTCGTTCGTGGCGTTGCCGACGTACCAGAACAGCCGATAGGAGGTAGCCTGGCCAACAGTCGGCGGCAACGGCCCCGATCCGATTGCCTGTCCCGATTCGTTGTAGTACCGCCCCTCAACCGTCATCGTCACGGCACTGACCACCTTAACGATCAACGGCGGCAGTTTAACCTGCTCAGCCAGATTGGTATTCCCGTCAGCGCCGAGCGCCAATGAAACTGCGGCCACAACCGTTGATCCACCCTCACCCTTGGTTTCGGCTGGCGCTTCGAGAACTTTGATCGAGAAACGAATTGTGCCCGCAGCGCCCGGCTTGAGCGAGGCGAGCTCAGGTACGCGCTTAACGTCCCAGCTAGCTCGGCCTTTGTCGAGCGTCACACCGTAATCGTCGCTAAAGCTCTTTGCATCGAATCCACCGCCGCTGAGCTCAACCGTCACCACCACGTTTTTAACCTCAACGTCGGTCGCGTTCTTGTAGGCTAGCTCGTACTTCAACGTCTCACCGGGTCGGGCCGTGCCATTCGACTCCTGACCGTTGACGTTCAATTTGACATCGAGTGCTGTCGAGACCATCAAAACTACCAGCGAGGTTTCTACCTGACGCTCGGTCGCCGAACCCCGTTGCAGCTCGGCCGCAAAGCTCAGCTCGACCGACTCGCCGGCTGCCCCGCCGAATGTACCCTCAACTTTGAGGGTGCCGGTGCCGCCGCTCGGTAGTTCATTCACCACCCACAAGGAATTTCCTTCGCGCGGCTTTGGTTCCAGCGCTTTGGTCGTGAACTCTTCAGGGTACGTCGCAACCAGCCGAAGGTTTTGAAGCGCATCAGCCGAGGTATTGGTGTAGGTTAAGGTGTAGGTCGCGGTACTGCCCGGACTGGCTTGCGTCGGGCCGACCAGCTTCAAGTCAACGATTGAGGAACCGATCGTTACCGAACCGCTGGCTTTGGCGCTGAAGTCGTAGTTAAAGTTGGCCGGTCGGTAGGTGACCGTGGCGTTAAAGGTTTTGACTGAGCCGACTTCGCCGGTCAGCGATCCGGTCAGGACGACCGACTGCCGCACGCCAGCGCCGATACTGCCCAGCTGCCAGAGCGAGTGGTTGGGGTCGTCCGATTCCGGCTGGCTGGACGTATACACCCACCCCTCGGGCGCAGCCAACGAAATTTCGACGTTCCGGATACCGACCGATTCGCCGTTGGTCACGGTCAGGTTCAAAGTCGACGTCCCGGCCGAAGTAACGGACGATGGAGTCTCGATTTTGATTGTCACTCCCTGCTGGTCGAAGTGCCGCGTCCGATTGAAGGTGAAAAATCCGGCCAGAGCCGCAGTCGCCAGCATGGCAAAAATACCAAGACTGACCAGCCACCGCTTCGGCAGGCGGGCTTTGGTTGAACGCTCGATGGTCTTGAGTGAGCCGTCCTGACGCTCTGTCTCGTGCGCGTAAATTTCGTCGATGATGGCGCTGGCGTCCCCAGCCTCCGGCTGTACTTGAACCTTGCGCGGGCGCTTTGCCGCGGCGCTCGAGCTGCGTTTCTTAGCCATACGGTCAGTATACCGGCTGATCGGTCGAAACTTCAACGCGGTCCTAGTGCGGCCCGGAAAAATGCCGCCGCCGGAACCGGGCGTTCAGCCACCTGCTCAACCCCGACCACGGCAGCCTCGACCGACCAGCGGGCGGTCGCTACCCTGCACCGAATCCGCCGAACCTGATTGACACGGCCGCGCAGCAACACCGATTGCAGTCGCCCGCCGGCCGATGCCGAAGTCGGTCGGTCGGCGTGCCCGAGCAGCCAGAGCAGGTTCCACAGTCCGTAGGCGACAGCCAGGAAGACGTCGCGGTTGGTCCGGCTGCGACTCAGCAGGGCCAAGGCCTCGCGCACCCGGCGGAATACCGTGGTATCGTCAACCAAACCGAAGACTAACGCATCAACGGCGGAAACCAGCAGGCTGGCCCCGGAAATGCGCGCTAGGTTGGCGTGAATGTTCCGGTACGAATCGCGGACCGTGCTGCCGGTCACCAGCTGCCGCCGGCCCGGCGCCACGGTCAACTCTACCAGGGTTAACGGTTCCAACGAACCGGCCAACTTGCTGGCCAGCTTCTGCGTGCCGCGCGCCCGCAGGACGTGCTTGCCGTCGGCCGCCAAAACGGTCACCGCTCGATCGACCGGTCCGACGTTGCGTCGGTTGAGAACGATGCCGGTCAGACGGTACATCGCGACCATACACTTACCGACACGTTCCGGTGCCGGCGTCGCGGAAAGCGGCGCCGTCGATGGGCACAAACTCCCAAGCGTAGCCGGTCCGTTGAAGTTCCAGCTTGAGAACCCCCGATGAGGTGTTGTCTCGTGCCTCGCTGCCCGGTAGTACACGGCCAAAGTTGTAGTGGCTGCGGCCGCCGGTTCCAACGGTAAAAGCCCGGATTCCGAGGTCGCTCGGTTGGCCTTCGGCATCGAGCGGCGCAAAGCGCTCATAGAGGTGATCGTGGCCGGCCAGCGCCACGTCTACGCCGCCGGCAACCAGCTCGCGCCAGATTGGGTCGAGCGCCGGCGTGCTGCCGTGCTGCTGGCCTGAGCTGAAGCGCGGGTGGTGCATGTAAGCCAAGCTGCAGTCTGTCGGATGCGTCCGTAAATCTTCTTTAAGCCACTGAACCTGCGCTGAGGCCGGGCCGCATCCACCGATCTCGTTGCAGTTCGAGTTCAGCACCACCACATGCCAACCGCCAACATCATAGCTATAGTACCCTTGGCGCGGATTGCCGGCGGCCTCACCAAAGTAGCCAAAGTAGCCGGTGGCATTGGCCGTGTGGTATTCGTGGTTTCCGACAGCCGGCTTGGTTCGTGCTTTATGTCTCCCCCAGGTCGGATGGTAGCAGCGGTTGAACTCATCAGCCGTGCCATTGGCGTAAACATTGTCGCCAAGCGTGAAGACGGTACCGTCAATATCGTCGAGCAGCTGAGCCGTAGCCTCATCTTCGTGATTGACACAGCTGGCAATGTCGCCGGCGCCGACTAATACGGCGGTGATGTCGGCAGCGGACGAGTTACCAAATTGATTGACTGAGCCGACCGATACTGGCCGCGGTTTGATTGACCACAGCGCAATCACGGCGGTGACGGCCGTGACGCCGGCGACGGCAATCAGTATGGCCGCCAAAGCCGAGGCGCGGTGGTGAGTCATTTGTTCCTCAACTGATTAAACACCTCAAACGCCGGCCGTAAATTCTCGATCAAATTGTACTTCGGGTGCTGGCTCGGTTCGATCCACTGGTAGGCGTCATGATCCGAGCTCAATCGAACCTCGTTTGAGTTAGCCCGACACTCAAAAAACACACCCACAATCTGCCATTGCTCGCCCTGGACCACCGGCCGCCACTCATTGACAAAAAATGGTTTCCCAACGGAAACCTCTAACCCAGTTTCCTCCTTCACTTCACGCCGTAAACCTTCGTCAAACCGTTCGCCTGGTTGGAGTCGACCACCACAAACATCAAACTTGTCCACATTTGTCCCGTCTTGATACTTCGACGACTCTTTAAGTATCAAAACTTTACTATCAAAAATAATGAAGGCTTTTGTCGCGACGAACAGTTTATTGACCCCGTTCATTGCTTTAAATCCGCTACCCTCCCAAACCTGACAGTTTTGTCATCCAGCTCGGCTTCGACTAACGGCTGACTGATCTTTTCCGCCGCTTCCAAACTGGACAAACTCCCCTTTTTCATCAATTCCGTTTTATAATGCTCCACGATCTTGGCGCTGCCAGGATCAGTTTGGTAGACCATCGCCACTGGCTCGCCTGGTTTGAGCTTCAACTCTTTACGCAGCGCATTAACCGCTCGAACCATCTCACGCAGGTAGCCTTCTTCCCGAAGTTCATCGGTGATGGTCACGTCCAAAGCCACGCCGTTCAAAGC